>JBJMOZ010000273.1:0-2557 GCA_045803465.1 Gemmatimonadales bacterium
AGAATACGGGCTTCGCGAACACGGCTGAAAGCCCGATCGCGAGGTGCCCCAGCGCGATGAGGATGGCGCCGTACCAGATCGCGCGGCGGAGGCCGAGGATGCGGTCGGCCACCCAGCCACCCGGCAGGCCCATCATGTACACCAGCGCGACGTAGGTGCCGTAGACCGCGCCCGCCTTCGCGACGTCGTAGCCCAGTCCCCCGGCCGCCACCGACGTCGTGAGGTAGAGGATCAGGATCGCCCGCATGCCGTAGTACGCGAAGCGCTCCCACATCTCCGTCATGAAGCAGGTGGACAGTCCGCGCGGATGTCCGAAGAAGGCCTTGTCCGACGTGGGCGGCGCCTTGCCGGCCGCGCTGCTGATCGGTGCTGCGGTGGTGGCCAAGCAAGGCCTCCTTGAGGTGTGGTGTGCGCTCAGCGCCCTGGGCGCTTCGCCAGGATGTCCTGCAGTACGACGCGGTCGATCTTCCCGTCCATGCGGACGCGCACGTCGTAGTTCTCCCAGTACATGAAGTCCCGGAGGGCCTCGAGGAACGCCTGGTTCGCCGAACCCTGTGGTCGCTTGAGCCACTTCTCCGGCTGGTTGGCGGGCTCGGCGAGCAGGATCGGCTCGAGCCGCTTGACCAGCTCCGGCGAGAGCGGCGTCAGGTCATCCGGCGCGCTTGGAAAGAAGTGCAGGCGGTGCAGCGCGAGCAACCGCTCGAGTTCGGCGATGGGGTCGGGCGCGTCATAGACGCGGATGTCGATGAAGCGGTCGTTGGCGCCAAGATAGCCCCCGTGCTTCCGCACCACGAGCAACGCCGCCGATTGCATCCCGCGCTTGTCGCCGCCGCCGGCCTGTCCCGCCTTCAAGGCCGCCATGAGCCGCGCCGAGAGGTCGCCCGCCGTCGACTCGTAGGCGGCCGCCATGTTCTTCACCGTCTGGTCCGATACCATGATGTTCGCCTGCGCCGCATATCCGCGCCCGACGATGACCTCGCCCTTTCCGCCTGCCCGCCCACCCACTGTCCCGCCGACGCGCCCGCCCGACCAGTCGAACGTCCGCGTCCCGGAAAAGCTTGCGGCATTGCCCTTCGCATCCACCACGCCGACCTGCCGGTCCTGCAGCATCGTGTCGGTTGCCATGACCTCGCGCAGCGCCTGCTCGGCGCTGGCGCCCCGCGCCACCAGGTCGAGCCCGCGCTCGCCATATGCGGTGTTCGCGAGGCTCTGGGTCGCGACCGCCCCGATGCCCGCGCGCCCCCAGGGCACGATGCCACCCACGTTGGGAAACTTCGATTGCACGGCCACCCCGAGATCGCCGGTGACGGAGTCGTACGCGACGATGCTGTAGGTGTGCGCGAGCTTCTGGAAATGGACGGGTGGTACGATGGGTTGCTGGGCGGCGAGCGCGGACGGAACGAGCAGCGCTGACAGCAGGAGGGATCGACACGCCATCCGCTACTCCTTGCCCAGCTTCTTCTTGAGGTAGGCCAGTTGCTCGTCCACCGCCGCGCGGCGGCGGGCGCGATCGAGCTCCGCCGAGAGCAGTACGTCGCCGGGGTCGGCGCCGGGACGCGCGCCCCCGGCCGCCTCGAGCTCCCGCCACGCCTGCTGCACCGAGTCGTTGGCCGCCGTCCGGGGCGCCGCGCGCAGCTGACCGGACAACTCCGTCATCTCGCGATCGGCGAGCGCCAGTTCCTCCTGCTGCACCGCGACCTTCCGCTCGAGCACGGCCGCCCGAGCACGATGCCGGTCCACGAACCGCTGGGCCACTCCCGCCGTTTCCGTGTCGCCGATGTCCTCGGCGAGCTTGCCGCGCCGTTCGGCATCGCCGAGTTGCCGGCGCTCGGCGGCGAGGTCGCGCTCGCTGGCGGCAAGTGCCTCTCGCAGGCCCATCACGGCAGCCTTCATCTCCACCAGCGAGTCTCGGATGGCCGACGCCTCCGCCCCACGGTCCGCAGGCGGCGTGGCATCGGCGAGGAACTGTTCCAGACGTGACTTGAGGCTCTCGAACATGGACGGGTCCGGGCGGTGGGCGTGGACGAGCGGTGCGAACACTACGTGCCGCGGCGCGGAGGCGTCAAGCAGCGGTATATCTTGTGGCATGCACCGGTCCTGCCGCCCCGTCGCGCTCGTCGTCGCCGCCCTGGTGCTCAGCGCGCCGCCGGCAAGCGCCCAGCGCAGCACTCGCGCGGTCGGCTTCCAGGCCGGCTACGCCAGCTCGCGGCTCGTGACCGAGAGCCTCGACGCCCTCGAGTCCCGGCAGGGCGCGTTCGTCGGCGTGTATTACCGCGCGCGCATCCTCTCGTGGCTCACCCTGCAGCCCGAGGTGAATTTCACGATCAAGGGCGGTGAAGTGCCGCTCGGCGACGTCACCTCCAGCCTCCAGTCGCTCAGCCTCGACCTCGGCGTGCTCGAGGTGCCACTGCTGGTGAAGGTGGCGCCGCCCTACCGGCGCGAGAGCCTGCGCCCATTCGTGTTCGGCGGCGCCAGCCTCGGGCTCGAGGTGGGATGCAGTCGCACCCTGGTCGGCTCGGCCACGGTGCGCAGCGTCGACTGCAACGACTCCGAGCTG
>JBJMOZ010000337.1:0-5558 GCA_045803465.1 Gemmatimonadales bacterium
GTGTACGCATTCGGCGTGATGATGTTCCAGCTGGTGACCGGCACCGCGCCGTACGACGGAGAGACGTCGCAGGAGATCGTCGGACGTCATCTCAACGACTCGATTCCGGTGCCGTCGGCACGGCATCCCGGCGTGCCCGCCTGGCTGTCTGCGATCATCATGCGGTGCCTCGCCAAGAAGCCCGCCGACCGGTTCGCGTCCGCGCACCGGCTGGCCGAGGCGCTCGGCGAAGGGCTTCGCATGTCCGGAGCCGAGGAGCGTCCGCGGACGCCGATGCCGGATGTCGTGCATGACGGCGACCTGCCGTTCGCGCTTGACGATGCCACGCCGTCGCGTGGTCGCGGACTTCGCCTGGCCGTCGGCGGCGCGGGCATCGCTGCCGCACTCGCGTTCGGCCTCCTGCGTCCCGTCCTACCAGTCACCGTGCACGTGCGCAACGCGCTGGCGTACCCGGTCGCGCTCACGCTCGCCGACGGCGCCGAGCGCCGTCTCGTGCCGGGCGACAGCCTGCAGTTGTCATGGTCGTCGGACAGCGCCTTCGTGGCCACATGGACGCTCGAGCGTCCCCTGTCGCGTGATGGACGCCCGATGGGCGAGCCGCTTGCCGGGGTGCTTCGCAACGAGCGCCCGCGCGGTGACGTGCGCTACCGACTCGATGCCGGCATGCTCGACGGGGAATACATCGCGCCGCGCGTCACCAACGTGAGCGGTGTCGCGCTCCGGTTCGCGGTGGAGCAGCAGGACGGAACCCGCCTCTGCGACTGTGACGTGCCCGCGACTGCATCGGCGGAGCCGATGGGCTACTACCGATTCGCGTCGCGAACCGTGATGCGCCTGCAGGATCGCAAGGATCGCGAGGTGCGCTACGACCTGCGCGAGCCGATCCGCGAGCCGGTCAGCGGTCTCGTCGCGATACTGGTCGCGCCGGAGCACCTGCCGGCGGAGGCGAAGCCGGCGCCGGCCGAGAAGCGGACCGTGCAGCGACTGGCCGCGCGCACCGCACCACGGCACGACCTGCCTGGCGTGGAGGCTGCGCCACCGCTGGACGCGCGACCCGCACCCGTCGGCGAGGCGCCCCAGCCTGCACCCGAGCCGATCGCCGAGGCCGTACCTGCGCCGACACCGAAGCCGACGGCCTCGCGGCGTGCCTCGAATCCGGTGGGTGGTTTCCTCCCGGTCCGCTAGCGCCGCGCTCAGTCAGGCGGATCGTCGCGCCGGCGCTTGAGTTCCAGCAGCCGACCTGGCTGCATCGCGTCGAACCCGTACTTCTCCCGCACCTCATCCATCGCCGCCGACAGGCGGCGCAGCTTTTCCCGCTCCGGCGCCTCGAAGAGGTCGGGCGCGGAGGCGCGCGCGAGGTTGGTGGCGGCGAGCCCGATGAGCCGCACCCCACGATCGCGCTTGCGCACGTCGCCGAACGCGTCGGTGAGCAGCCGCCGCGCCGTCTCGAACAGGTCGCGATCGAGGTCGGTGGCGTCGGGCAGCGTGGCCCGTCGCGTGACGGTGTGGAAGTCGTCGTGCCGGAGCTTGAGGGCCACGGTGCGCGCCACCAGCTGCTCGTGCCGCAGTTGGGCGGCCACCCGCGTGGCGAACAGCAGCAGCACCGCCTCCAGCTCGGCGGGGTCGCGCAGGTCGTGGCTGAAGGTGGTCTCGCGGCTCACCGACTTCGGCGCGCGGTCGGGCCGCAACACCGTGCCGCCGTGGCCGTGGGCGCGGAGCTTGAGCAGACGCCCGTCCTCGCCCAGAAGCTGCACGAGGCTGCGCTCCGAGCGCTGCTGCACCTCCCACACCTCTCGCAGCCCCAGCTCCGCGAGGCGCCGCGCCGTCTTCGGCCCAACGCCAGGCAGCGCCCGGAGCTCGAGCCCGGCGAGAAATCCCTCCTCCCACCCGGCACGCACCTCCATCAGCCCCTTCGGCTTCGCGGCGTCGGAGGCGAGCTTCGCCACCATCCGGTTCGGGCCGATGCCGATGCTCACATCGAGTCCGGCGTCGGCACGCACCGCATCGCGTAACGCCTCGGCCACCGGCAGCAGCGACACGGGATGCAGCCGCTCGGTGCCGGTGAAGTCCAGATAGCCTTCGTCGAGCGAGGCCATGACGACGGTGGGGGAGAAGCGCTCGAGCGTCGCGCGGATCTGGTGTGACGCCTCGCGGTACCAGACGAACTCGCCCTTGAAGAAGGTGGCCTGCGGGCAGAGCGAAACGGCGCGCGCGATCGGCATGCCGGCGCGGATGCCGTACTTGCGCGCGCCGTAACTCGCGGACTGCACCACGCCGCGCGACTCGCGCCGGCCGCCTACGACGAGCAGCTCCACCTCGCGCAGCGGAGGATGGCGCCGACGGCAGACCTCGACGAAGAACGCGTCGAGGTCCACGTGCATCAGGCGGGGCGGCACGGCCTGCTCATGTCACGGCAGCTGCAGCGCGGCGATCGTGGCGCCCTTGTGCGTCTGCCCGGCGTTGCGCCCGACGGGAAAGTTGAGGTTGGTGACGTACACGGTGCTGCCGATCTTCTTGAGCTCGGCGGGGAAGCGCAGCGTCTCGTGCGCCTCATCGGCGGCGAGCACCGTCACGTTGCCGGCCGGGTCGATCTTCGCGATGGTATTGCTGAAGTTCGCGGTGACGTAGAGCGTGTCGCCGGCAGTGACGACGATGCCATCGGCGCCCAGGAGCCGGGTGTCCTTCGCCAGCGGCGAGATGTTGCCCGCCACGCGGCCGGGCTTCACCTCGATGCGGGTGATCTCGCCGGTGCCGGTGTTGGCCGTGTAGATGGCGCCCTTGGAATCGATGCCCAGTCCATTGGTGACGTAGACGCGCACCGGCATCGTGGTGTCCGTCGAGAGGCTTGCGTACCCCTTGGCGAAGACGTGGGCCGCGCCGCCGGTGGGCGGTGCGTGATAGACGACGTTCTGGTCGCCGCCCGAGATCCAGAGGTGTCCCTCCGCATCGAAGTTGATGCCATTCGCGCCCTTGGCGCCGGTCACGAACGGCTTCGCATCCTTCGCGGGCTCGAAGTCCTTGGCACCCAGGCGCGCGCCGTCGACGCGGTAGATGACGCCCGCATCCGGTACCGCTGCGTAGATGTTGCCGGCACTGTCGGCCGCGAGGCCAAGAATGGCGGTGCCGGGCTTGGTCGGCAGCTGACCGACGCGCGTGGCGCTGCCGACGGAATCGATGCGGTAGAGGCCGCCGTCCTTCCAGTCGGCCGTGTAGAGCGCCCCGCGATGCTCGGCGAGACCTTCCACGGTCGAGGCGCTGTCACCGATCGTGGCGACGATGCGGAGCGCCGGCGCCGACGCCGACGCCGGCGTGCTGGATGCGGCCCCCGTGGCGGCATCGCCGGCCGGGGCAGGGGTGCGTTCGGCGCAGCCCACGACGGCTGCGAGGGCGAACAGGCTGGGAAGGGCACGGCGATTCATGGCAGCTCCTGACGCTGGAAAGATCACACGAGAAGGATGGCGGTGGCCTTGAGGCCGATCCAGACCGCACTGCCGGGATGCAGACACAATTCCTCGGCGGTCTGGTTGGTGACGGCCGCCACGAGCGGCCGTCCCACGTCGAGATGCACCTGCGTCACCGGTCCGAGCCGTTCGAGGCGCTCCACCTTGGCGCGCAGCCGGTTGCGGAGCGAGGTTGGCGGCGGCTCGGCGCTCAGGAGCAGGTCTTCCGGCCGAATGACGACGTGCGCCGGGCCCTCGCGCTCCGCCACCAGCTCCACGGCGAGCCCGCCCGAAGTGAAGCGCGCCTTGAAGCGCCCGTCCTCGGTGGTCTCGCCCAGATGCTGCACCTCGCCGGCGAGCACGTTGCCCGCCCCCACGAAGCGCGCCACGAACGCCGAGTTGGGATAGCGGAACACGTCCTCCGGCCGACCGGCCTGCACGATGCGCCCCTCGGCGAGCACCGCGACGAGGTCGCCGAGACGCAGCGCGTCGTCGAAGTCGTGGGTCACCTGCAGCGTCGTGATACCCTCGCGCTCGTGCAGCGCTCGGAGCTCGCGCCGCAGCATGGCGCGGGTGGCCGGGTCCACCGCCGCGAGCGGCTCGTCCAGCAGCAGCACGCGCGGCCGCGGGGCCAGCGCCCGCGCGATCGCCACTCGTTGCTGCTCTCCGCCGCTCAGCCGCCGGATGCTTCGATCGAGCAGGTGGTCGATGGCGAGCAGCCCCGCCACCTCCTCGATGCGCCGCAACCGGGCACCGGCCGCCTCGTGTGCGCGGGAGAGGCCGTAGCCGATGTTGTCGCGCACCGTCAGGTGTGGAAACAATTGGTAATGCTGGTAGACGAAGCCCACCCCGCGCGCCTCGGGCGGCAGGTCGGTGACGTCGTGCCCATGCAGGTGCACGCGTCCCGCGAGCAGCGGCACATGGCCCGCGACCGCCTCCAGCAGCGTGGTCTTGCCGCTCCCCGTGGGGCCAATGACGAGCGCGTAGCCACCCTCGGGCACGTCGATGGACACGTCGCGCACCTCGAAGTCTCCGGCACGCACGGAGAGGCCCTCGAGGCGGATCACGTCCGCTCCCGTGGCTCGATGAGCCGGACCAGCGCGAACACCACCAGCGCCACGAGCAGCAGCAGCACCGCCGCCGGCACCGCCGCTGGGAGGCCGTAGGCGGTGAAGCGATCGAAGATGAGCACGCTCGCCACCTTCGGATTGTAGGTCAGGATGACGATGGAGCCGAACTCGCTCACGCTCCGCGCCCAGGACAGGATGGCGCCCGCGAGGATTCCGCGCCCCGCGAGCGGCAGCGTCACGCGGTGGAACGACTGCCACGGCGAGTCGCCCAGCGTCCGCGCCACGCGTTCGAGCCGCGGATCGACCGCCCCGAATGCTTCACGCGCCGCACTCGCGAGCAGAGGTGCCGAGACGAAGAGCATCGCGACGACGATGCCGGGCACGTGACTGACGAACTCGAGGCCGAGGCGCCCAAGAGCCCCGCCCACGGGGGAGCTCCGCCCCAGAAAGAGCAGCAGCGCGATGCCTGCCACCGGGTGCGGAACCACCACGGGCAGGTCGAGCAGGCCCTGTACCAGCCGGCGACCCGGGAACCGGCTCCGCGCCAGCAGGTAGCCCAGCGGCACGCCGAGCAGGAGCGCGAGCACGGTGGCGGCGGTCGCACACGCCACGGTCAAGACGATCGACGCGCGCAATTCCGGGTCGGCGAGGGCCACGCCCAGGCTGGCCGGGGTAGCCTGCAGCAGCAGCCGCAGCAGCGGGCCCACGATGAAGAGCACCAGCACCGCGCCCAGGAGGGCGAGGCCGACGCGGGACAGCGAGAGCGGGGAACGCTGGGGTGGCACGGGACTCCGCGGACGGGGGATGGGAAGGGGCAACGCTACCCCGCCCATGCGGATGCGGTCAATGCGGTAGGGGCGCTCTCGCGGCTCATTTGTGCACGCGCGTGAAGAGGAATCCAGGGTCGACATGCTCGCCGGGTGCATATGAGAACGCAACTCCGCCCCAGCGTTGCTTCCCGGAAAGCGTGTCGCCATGGAGACCTCCTTCCCAGAGCACCACGCCTCGCGGCCGCATGCCGTTCAGCAGGCCGTACGTCAGGCCAGCG
>JBJMOZ010000351.1:0-7508 GCA_045803465.1 Gemmatimonadales bacterium
CCGACGGGGCGCTGATCCTTTCTGGCGCGTCGGTCAGCGGACGGAGTCGGGACACTCCGTGCGGTACGCGCGGCCGGTGCGCGCCGATACGAGCTCGGCGCACGCACGGCCGTCCTGCGTCACGGGTCGGCGAATCACGTCGGCCGTCGCGAAGAACTCGCCCGGCGTGGTGCGGCCGTCGCCGTTCCAGTCCATCTCGCGCCAGCTGTAGGGCGAACGGGCCACGTTGATCGCGAGGTACGAGTAGTAGATCACCGCGAGCACGAGGGGCATGCCGAGGATCAGCGCCATCGTCTGCGTGGGCGTGAGGGATCGGCTCATGCACGCAGCCGGTTCATGTGCTCCTTGCGCAGCTTCGCCACCTTCGGCGCCACCACGAACATGCAGTACGGCTGGTTCGGGTTCCGCCGGAAGTAGTCGTGATGGTACGGCTCCGCCGGCCAGAAGTGGTCGAGCGGCACGACCTCCGTGACGATCGGGTCGTCCCAGGCTCCGCGCGACGTGAGGTCGGCGATCACCTCGCGCGCGACGGCGGCCTGCTCCGGCGAGTGGGTGAAGATCGCCGAGCGGTACTGCGTGCCGACGTCGTTGCCCTGCCGGTTGAGCGTGGTGGGATCATGGATGGTGAAGAACACGTCGAGCAGGTCGCGGAAGCCGATGACTGCCGGATCGAACGTCACCTGCACCACCTCGGCGTGGCCGGTGGTGCCGCTGCAGACGGCCTCGTAGGTAGGCTCGGCCATGGCGCCGCCGGCATAGCCGGAGGTGACCGCGGACACGCCCTTCAACTGCTCGAACGCGGCCTCGAGGCACCAGAAGCAGCCTCCGGCCAGCGTCGCGAGTTCGGTCATGACATCATCCTTTCTGACAGCCCTGGTCACCCTTCGGCCCGGGTGGCCGTGGGGTCGGTGTAATATGGTGGCGTCCCTGCAGAATCGAGGCTGTGCATGACCGCTGTCCCCTCCTCCAGGGCGGCATGGCGCGACCGCTGGCACACGATCATCTTCGGCCACGACACACCGGCCGGCCGCACGTTCGACGTCTGGCTGATCGTGCTCGTGCTGGGCAGCATCGTCGTCGTCATACTCGAGAGCCTGCCGGAATTGCCCCGGGACCAGCGGCGCATCCTGCTTGCGGCGGAGTGGATCATCACGAGCCTCTTCAGCATCGAGTACGTGATGCGCCTGCTGACGGCCCGCACGCCCCTGCGCTACGCCACGAGTTTCTTCGGCATCGTCGACCTGCTCGCCATCCTGCCCACGTACCTGAGCCTGGTCTTCCCCGGCGCCCAGGCGCTGGGAGTGGTGCGCGGCATCCGCGTCCTGCGCATGTTCCGGATCTTCAAGCTCGGCGAGTACATCACCGAGTCGGAAACGCTGGGCCGGGCGCTCTACGCCAGCCGCCGGAAGATCCTCGTCTTCCTCTCCGCGGTGCTGGCGCTCATCGTGGTCATCGGCGCGGCGATGTACCTCATCGAGGGCGCGGCAAGCGGCTTCACCAGCATTCCGACGAGCATGTATTGGGCGGTCGTGACGCTGACGACGGTGGGATATGGCGACATCGCCCCGCAGACCACGGCAGGACGCGTGCTGGCGTCGCTGGTGATGATCATGGGCTACGGGATCATCGCGGTGCCCACGGGCATAGTCTCGGCTGAGATTGCGCGGGCCGGGCGGATAGTGGCGTGCCCGAACTGCGGTGTCCTGCAGCACGATGCGGACGCGCGCTACTGCAAGCGGTGCGGGACGCCGCTCAACGCCGCGTCGGCGCCGCCTGGTTCACCATAGGGGGTGGCACCGGTGGTCCAGTGGGCCGGACCGGGGGACGAACCCGCGGCGTCGGTCCCACGTCGAGGACCGGATCGCCGTTCACGTTGGGCCACAGCACCCAGTCGGACACGCGGAAGCGCCCCTCGGGATCGCGTATGAGCAGCACCGTCTCCGAGACCTGTCGCTCGGGCGAGAGCGTCGTGACGTAGCGCAGCGTGACATACTCGCCCGGCTCCGGGTGCGGCGGCTCGAGCAGCCGATAATATGTGTCCACGAGGCGACGCTGACCTGCCCGGATGAACTGATCGCGGAAGCTCGGTGCCGCCACGGTCCAGTCCTCGAGCCTGACGCGCTGCTGGAATGGTGGACTGGCGGTCTCCCAGGCGGCCACATAGCCGTCGGCCGCCAGCAGCGCGAACCAGGTGATGGCGGCGCTGTCGGCAGCCGCGATCGCCTCGGTCGAGCGCAGGGCAGGCTGCTGCGCGACGACGGGCGCGGCAACCGACAGCAGCAGCGCCGCGCCGAGCGCGGCACGGCGCACGCAGTCAGAGGCCCAGGAGTCGCTTGAGGGTCGTGAGCTCGTCATCGGGTGACACTCCGCTTCGTTGCAACACGGCCTCGCGCCGCGTCACGGGGCAGCCCACGGCCGTGTGATCCGCCGGTGCGACGGGCGACCGCTGCTGCCCCGCACTCCGGAGGTCGGCCACGCCCTCCTGCCGCCGCACGCTCGACCGGTCGAACCATCCCATGCTGAAGCATACACGGCACGGCTCCGAAGCGGTTCACGCAGCCTTGCGTCGCCGCCACTGGAGCCGTTGCGCGCGGGCGTCCGCCCAGCGACTCTCCGGGCGATGACGTCTCCGACGCTCCGCGAACGCCTCAACATTTCCCGCATCGCCCTCCGCCACCCTCGTGCCACGTATGTGGCGTGGGCGCTGGTGGCGTTGCTGGGCATCGTCGCGTGGACCCGGCTGCGCGTCGCGCTGTTTCCCGACATCACGTTTCCGGTCATCGTCGTCACGGCCGACCGCCCGGGCGCATCGTTCGAGACGATGGAGCGCGGCGTGACGCTTCCGCTCGAGCACGTCGTGCGTCCGCTCGCCGACCTCAAGACGCTGCGGTCCGGCAGCAGTGCCGGGCGGTCCTGGCTGGCAGCCGACTTCGAGGTCGGGCTGACCCTCGACGAGGCCGAGCGGCGCGTGCGTGGAGCGCTCCCGGCGGCCGGCCTGCAGGAGGGCACCGCCATTGCGGTGCACCGCGTGGACCTGAACGAGACGCCAGTGGTCACCTACGTGCTGGTGGGCAAGCACCGCACGCCGCCACAACTGATGGGCACGGCCCTCGGCACCTTCCTCCCGGCGCTGCGCGGCCTGCCCGACGTGGAGCGCGTCGTGCCGCTTGGCATGGATCCCGAGGCCATTTCGCGACTCACCGGCGCGCCGGTGGACTCGACGCTCCCATTCACGCTCGTACGCCTCGACGGCCGCCCCGGCGTGGCGCTCGAGGTGGTCAAGCGCGCGGGGGCGAATGCGCTGCACGTGGCACGCGCCGCCGACTCGGTGGTGCGCCGGCTGCAGTCCGACGCACCCGACGTGAAGCTCGTGCCGGCCCTGTCGCAGGCCGGCTTCATACGGCAGAACGCGAACGCAACCTTCGAGACGCTCTGGCTCGCGATCATCCTCTCGGTGCTAGTGATCCATCCGTTTTTGCGGCGCTGGCGCGCGACGGCCATCTCGGCGCTCGCCATTCCCGCATCGCTCCTGGGCACCTTCATCGTGATGTGGCTGGCCCGGTTCAATCTCGAGACGATCACGATGCTGGCGCTCGCGCTCGTGATCGGCATCATCGTGGACGACGCCATCGTGGACGTGGAGAACATCGCGCGGCACATCGATCACGGCGCCTCACCGCAGGTGGCGGCGCTCGAGGCCACCGACGAGATCGGCCTCACCGTGACGGCGGCGACGCTCACCATCGTGGCCGTGTTCGTGCCGGTGGCGTTCATGGGCGGCGTCGCCGGCCGGTTCTTCCTGCCGTTCGGCCTCACCATTTCGGCGGCGGTACTCACTTCGCTGCTGGTGGCGCGGACGCTCTCGCCGGTACTCGCGGCGCGCTGGTTGCGCCCCCACGACGCGAACGACGAGCCCGAGGGCCGGCACTGGGGTCGCGTCACGAACGGCTACAGCCGGCTGCTCGGCTGGTCGGTGCGACATCCCTGGGGCACGGTCGGCCTGGCATTCCTGTGCTTCGCGGCGGGCCTCGCGCTGGTGCCGCTCATCCCGAAGGGGTTCATTCCGCAGTTCGATCGCGGCGAGTTCGAGATCCACTACACCGTCGCCGGCCTCGCGTCGGTGCCACGCACGGCCGCATTCTCGCGCCGGCTCGAGTCGGCGACACAGAGCGATCCCGACGTGGGCACCGTCTTCGCAGTGGCGGGCACCGCCGGGGGCGAGGCTGGTCGCGGTGTGCTGCACGTGCGCTTGCGCCGGAACGCAGCGGCCTCGACGCAGCAGGTCAAGAGCCGGGTCCGCCGCGCATTGGCCGGGACGCCGGGAGGCGTCGTGAGCGTGCAGGATGTGCCGATCATCGCCGTCGTCGCCGAGAAGCCGCTGCAGATGGTGCTCGTGAGCGACGACCGCGCTGCGCTGGCCAGCGCGGCCGAGACGGTGCGGAGTCGCGTGGCACGGTGGCCGGGCGTGGCCGACGTGAGCGTCACCGGGCTGCTCGATGCGCAGGGCGGGGGCGGCACCACGCGCGTAGGCGGACAGCCATCGGTCACCGTCACCGGCAATCTCGCCGACGGCACGCCGATCGGCGCCATCGCCAGGCGCATGGAGATGGAGATCCCTGCGATGCTGCCAGCGCACGTGCGCCTCGAGCTCGGTGGCGAGTCGGCGCAGGCGGCGGAAACATTCGGGCGCTTCGCCGCCGCGCTCGGGCTCGCCACAGTGGGCGTGCTCGTGGTGCTGGTGTTTCTCTTCCGCAGCTGGCAGGATCCGCTCGCGATCGCCCTGTCGCTGCCGCTCTCCGGCATCGGCGCGATGTTCGGGCTGTTCCTGGCGCGAAGCGATTTCGGCATCGTGTCGCTGCTGGGCCTCGTGTTCCTCTTCGGGCTCGCGAACAAGAACGCGATCCTGCTCGTCGACCGCATCAACCAGGAGCGCGCGAAGGGCGTGCCGCGCGACGCCGCGATCCTCGCGGCCGGTCCCGTGCGTCTGCGACCCATCGTCATGACCACTGCGGCCACGATCCTGGGCATGCTGCCGATCGCGATGGGCGTGGGAGCGGGCGCCGAGCTGCGGGCGCCGATGGCGGTGGCGATCATCGGCGGACTGCTCACCTCCACGGCGCTCAGCCTGCTCGTCGTACCGGCGGTATATCTCTTGTTCGATCGGCTGCACCCGCGCTTCGCCGAGCGACGCCAGTCGGGAGGATGAGCTGTGGCAGGTACGGTCACGCAGGGCAAGCGCTCGATTGGGTTCGGTGTCTCTCGTTTCTGGAGGACTGGCAGATGCGGCGACTGACGTGGCTGGCAGGGGTGGTGCTGATGGGATGGTCGGTCCGGGTGGAAGCGCAGGCGACCGTGCCCGCCGGCACGGTGCTTCCCGTCACCCTCGACCAGGCGGTAAGCCTCGAGCTCAAGGATGCGGGCAAGAGCTATCGCGCCCGCATCGCACGGGCCGTGACGTTGTCGGGAGGCACGGTGATCCCGGCGGGCACCGCGGCCCGGGTCACGACGAAGAAGCCGTCCGGCAAGCCCAAGCAGACGCAGGCGCTGCTCGCGGAGATCACGGTGAAAGGGAAGGCGTATTCCGTGTCGAGCCAGCCCGCGCGCGTCGAGGGCGGTAGCGCTGCCGCCAGCCAGGCCCAGGCTGCCGGGGCGGTGGGCGTGACGGTGAAGGGCAGTTCGACGTCCGGTCCCGCCTACGTGAACGTGAGCCCGACGGCGAAGCGACTGGATGCCGGCGCCAGGCTCGGATTCGCCCTCGCCCGGACATTGTCCTTGCAGTGATCCCAGCTTGACGGCGCGCGCTCCGGACCCGAATGTGTGGGAAAGGGGACGCGCGCCGTGCCAGCCTGCGTTTCCTCCAATCCATTCGCCGGTCCACACTCGAAGCCTGAGGTCGTCATGCGGAGCACGACCAGTCGTCTCCTGTGCGCTCTCGTGTCGCTGCTCGCGCCGGCCCTGCTGCACGCACAGGGGGCCACGCTCCGGGGCACCGTCTCGGACACCAATGGTGCACCGTTGCCCGGTGCCACGATCTCCATCGAGGGGACCGCGCTGCGCGGCACGTCGAGCACCAATGGCACCTACCAGATCACGGGCGTACCGGCGGGCTCCTACACGGTGCGCACGCGCCTCATCGGCTACATCTCGACCAGCGGCCGCGTCACGATGGAGGCCGGGAGCGAACGCACGCTGGACATGCGGCTGACGCAGAGCGTGGTGCAGCTGGCGCCCATCGACGTGGTGGTGGGCTCGCGTGCGCGCCACACGGCGGGCGAGGAACTCGCCGTGCCGGTCGACGTGATCACCTCCGAGCAGATGAAGCAGCAGGGCACCACGGAGACGGGACAGATCCTCCAGTTCACCGCCCCGTCGGTCAACTTCCCGCGGCAAAGCGTCACCGACGCCACCGACATCGTGCGGCCGTTCACGCTGCGGGGCCTGGGTCCCGACCAGTCGCTCGTGCTGCTGAACGGCTGGCGCCGCCACCAGACCGCGGTGCTCAACACGTTCGCCTACGGCACGGGCGCTGGATCGAGCGGCGTCGACCTGAACGCGATCCCGTCGAGCGCGATCGATCGCATCGAGGTGCTGCGCGACGGTGCCTCGGCGCAGTACGGCTCGGACGCGATCGCGGGCGTGGTGAACCTCGTCATGCGCGAAGGCTCCTTCACGCCGTTCCTCAGCGCGGACGTCAGTCGCTACGTCACCGCCGATTACCCGGACGATGGCACCACCGTGGACGTGAACGGCGGCGTCGGGGTCAAGGTGGGGCGGGGCTCCCTTGGCCTCTTCGCCGAGTACCGCGACCGCAGTCGCACCAACCGCGCCTGGGCCGATCCGTTCGACGCGAGCGTGACGGGCGTCGCCGATTCGGTGAGCTCGGACGGCCAGGTCATCGAGAAGCGCAACCCCGTGCCGCAGCCCAGCAGCCAGTGGGGAGACGGCGACGCCAGCGATGTCATGACGATGGCGAACTTCCGCCTGCCGCTGAACGACGGCGGCACCAGCGAGCTCTACGCCTTCGGCGGCTACAGCCGGCGCCGCGGCACCGGGAACGGCTACCGCCGCTATGCCGACGACGCGCGCAACTGGCCGCAGATCTTCGAGCTCGGCTTCCTGCCGGAGTTCAATCCGCTGGTGAACGACTACTCGGCCACGGGCGGTTTCCGCGGCCTCGCAGCGGGCTGGTCGGTGGACCTGGGGCTTTCCTACGGGCACAACGATTTCACGTACGACCTGCGCAACACGCTCAACAGCTCGCTCGGGCCGTGCCTGGACGTGGCGTGCGCGCCGGGTCTCGACGGCATTCCCGGCACGTCCGACGATCCCGGCATTCCGAACCAGACCGAGTTCGACGCCGGTCGGCTCCTGCGCGACGAGATGATCGCGAGCGCGAGCGCTGCGAAGCCGTTCGAGGTGGGGCTCGCGAGCCCGCTCAACATCGCCGTGGGCGTCGCGTTCCGGCGGGAGAACTACAAGATCACGCCGGGCGAGCTGGCCTCGTACAT
>JBJMOZ010000008.1:0-8692 GCA_045803465.1 Gemmatimonadales bacterium
CGGAAGGTGTCGGGCTCGGGTGTCACGGCGAGGATGGGCACCGACGGACGATATGAGGCCACGATGCGCGCGGTGAAACCGCTGCTCGTGAAGCACACGATGAGCGGGGCACCGAGCACCTCGGCGGCGGCATTCACCGCCACGGCGATGGCCGCCTCGGTCCGTGCCGGGCGATCCTCGGCGCCACCGGCCAGCCATCGCTCGCCTTCCTCGACCTTGCGGCCGACGGCGAGGTCGAAGGCAGGACTCCGCGTCCGGCGCTGGCTCTCGATCTCGCGCGCGATGCGGACCATCGCCTCCACCGACGCGCGCGGGTGCTGGCCCACGGCGGTCTCGGCCGAGAGCATGACCGCATCGGTGCCATCCAGGATGGCGTTGGCCACGTCGGACGCCTCGGCGCGCGTGGGCCGTGGCGCCTGGATCATCGACTCGAGCATCTGCGTGGCCGTGATGACCGGCTTGCCGTGGATGTTCGCCTCCTTGATGAGGCGCTTCTGGACCAGGGGCACCTCCTCGAACGGCAGCTCCACGCCCAGGTCCCCGCGCGCCACCATGATGGCGTCGGACGCCTTGAGGATGCCTTGGATATGCTTGAGAGCGGTGTCCTTCTCGATCTTGGAGATGATGCGGACGTTGCGGGGCACCATGCGGCGCAGCACCTCAACGTCCTCCTTCCGCCGCACGAACGACATGGCGATGAAGTCCACCCCCGCCGCCACCGCGCGCTCGACTTCCTCCGCATCCCGCTCGCTCACCGCGGGGGCGCTCACGTCCACCCCCGGCAGGTTGATGCCCTTGTTGGGCTTCAACAGCCCACCGTGGCGCACCCGGCCCGTCACCCGATCGCCGCGGACCTCGGTGACATCCACCGCCAGCAACCCGTCGTCGAGCAGGATGCTGGCGCCCGGGAAGACGTCCTTGGCAAGGAAGTCGTAGGTCGTGGGAATCTCATCGGCGGCGCGGGACGCTTCCGGACCGAACGTGACCGTGCTTCCCGCCGTCAGGGTGATCGGCGCGGGAAGCGCGCCCACGCGAATGCGCGGCCCGCGCAGGTCCACCAGCACGGCACACGACCGGCCGTCGGCGCGCGATTCGGTGACCCGCCGCAGCCGGCGGATCCAGTCCTCCCGGATCTCGGGAGTGCCGTGGGAGGAATTGATGCGCACGACATCCACGCCGGCATCGAGCAGGGAGTTCATGCCCTCGTCCGATTCCCATGCGGGGCCCAGGGTGGCGACGATCTTCGTGCGACGAACGGCAGAATTCGGCAAGGCGTCCTCTAATTGCTCGGTTCGATGATCGAAATTGCACGCGAAGTCAGCAGTCTAACGACCCCCTCGTCGACTCGCATCGGCGCGGCTCACGGCGACGAATCGCAGCAGCAACGATGCACCGCGCCCGGACATGAACATCGTCCGGAGGCCATGTGGAGAAGTTTTCGACATTGTGATTGGTGGTGTTTCGGAACGAGTCCAAGCGAGGGTTGAACAAGCGCCTGCAAGCGCCCTCAATCCACATGTGGAAAAGCCGGTTTTCCGATCTGGCGCCAGATACCAAAAAAATTACAGAACGCGCACTACCTTAATAGAATTCACCTCACGCGAAGTTCGCATACTCTTGCCATGCAATGGGTTTCCGCTGCGTCACTGAAAGTAGTTTTGGCCCTATCGACACTGTCGCTACGAAATCGCGTTGCCCACGCAATCCAGATAGTGCACACAATCCACAGCGCAATACATGCTCCCGGCCCGTTCGGTAGCACGGAGGGCCTCCATGCACACCGGATTGCGTTCGCGACCTGCGTCTGGACGCCGTGATCCCGCCTGTCGAACCTTGTACACGGAGGTCATAAAGTCGGACGGGCCCGCCGTAGCGGGCCCGTCGATCGCGTGGAAACGCTGGGGATCAGTTGGCGATTTCGTTGAGCAGCTCGCCGCTGCCGCCACGATAGTTCGGACCCACGAATCGTATGGGTGAGGTGCGGAGCGCCTTCGCGAGGTCGTCGTTGCCCTGCACGATCAGCGACCCGATCATCGAGCGGCTGGACTTGGGCGTGACTCGCATCGTGACGAGGCGATACCGGCGGTCCGCACCCCGCACCATCCAGCGCCGCTCCATCGGGGTGCTGGCGGCCGCGCTATCGGCGGCGTCGTGGCCCTCCCAGCGAAGCGTCGTGCTCCCGACCTTGATGGTGATCCGTCGGTTCACGCTGTTCGGGATGGCCTCGAGCGTCACCGGGGAGCGATCCAGCTGGAGACCCTGCTCGTCGGCCGAGCGCATGCCCTTCCAGTTCGAGGCCACCAGGGCGTCGAGCACGTCCCCGCCCTTGCCGCGGTCGTCCAGCAGGCGGGCCGAATAGCTGACGAATCCGATCAACTCGCCCGCGCTCTTGGTGGCCGGCATGGGGCGGCCGGCCACCACCACCTCGTCGAAGAGGTAGAAGCACACCGAACCGGGGGTCCAACTCCCATACTCGGGCTGCTCCTTCACGGTGCGGGTGATGGCCGGGTGCAGGCCCTGCATGCGATCGGCGCGCATCGGCACGGCCCCGTCCGGCAGGAAGTCCCGGATCCTGGCCGAGTCGACCAGGAATTCCACGCAGTAGCCGTCCCGCAGGCCGTTGAAACGCCAGGGCTCGGCGCCCTGGGCGGCGGCGCTGGAGGCGCCCGCCAGAGTGGCGAGGGCGAACATGAGATGCCGCATCAGCGTCGGGCCTCCGCGATGGCCCGACCGAGCGCCTCGTATTCCTTCGGGTCGATGACGTTGAACTGCGTGTCGCGCCAGATCACCTTGCCATCCTTTCCAATCACGTAGAGAGCCCGGCGGTTGACGCCGTCGTCGCCCGCAGCGCCGTACTTGCGCGCCACCTGTTGCGTGGGGTCGCTGAGAAGCATGTAGGGAAGATCCAGGCTCGCGGCGAACCGCCGGTGCGTCGCGATGGAATCGATGCTGATGCCCACCACCGTCACGTCGGGGCCGAACAGCGCCTCGCGCTGGGCGGCGAGCCCCTGCCATTCGGCGGTGCAGGTCTTGGTGAAGTCGCGCGGATAGAACGCGAGCACCACGATCCGGCCCAGGGCGTGCGAGAGCGTGAACGGCTCGGCGCCGATCGTGTCCTTCGTCGCCCAGGGCAGGCTGAAGTCGGGAGCGCGCCGGCCCACCTCCGGTCCGCGCACCAGGACCGCGGTGGGTGTTCCCCGCTGCTGCGCCGCCAGCGCCGCGGGCAGGGCGAGCATGAGAAGAGTCGCCGCGAGCCGGAGGGGCGTGACGACCACGGTGTCAGCGGGCAGCGACGCGGCGCAAGGCCGCATCGATGTCCTGGTCGGCGCCGGTGCCGGTGTAGGCCACCTTGCCCTGCGCGTCGACGATCACGATGTACGAGGTGATCGGCACGTCGTACGCGCGCGCCGCGACGCCCTGCTCGTCGTAGAGCGTGCGGAACGGGGGGTCGTGCCGTTCGAGGTAGCGCTTGACGCGTTCCTTGGTCTGGTTGACGGTGACGTTCACGCCGAAGAACTCGACCTTGGACCCGTGCGCGGCGTGCGCCGCCTTGACCTTCGGCAGCAGTTCCTCGCAGACGCCGCACCACGTCGCCCAGAACTCGAGCAGGTAGGCCCTGTGTCCGATGTACTGTGCCAGGTCCACCGGCTTGCCGTCGAGGTCGGCGATGACCACGGCCGGGGCCTTCGAGCCCACCGTGATCCCCTCCTGCGCCGCCGCCGGAGCTGCACTCGCCAGCGCGGCCACGAGCGCCGCACCCTTCCACCAACGCATCATGAGTTCCGTCCCGCCATGAAGATGTAGTACTGGGCCATGCCGAGCAGCAGCACGCCGCCCACCCGCTTCACCCACAAGAGCCATGCGCCGCTGCTCGGCAGCGCCGCCACGGCACCCGCCGAGAGGCCTACGACGACGAGAATCGCCGTCATGCCGAGGGAGAAGGCCAGCAGGTAGGCGAAGCCGAGTGCCGCGCTGCCGGTGGCGCCGACGAATGTAAGCACGGCGGCGAAGGCGGGCGCGCCGCAGGGCGCCGCCACGAGGCCCGACGTGGCTCCCATCATGAACGCGCCCCATGGCGAGTCGGCCGCGAAGCGCGACGCCCAGGCCAGCACGCCCGAGGACGCCCGCATGCTGAAGACGTCCAGCATGGCGAGGCCCGACACAAGCAGCACGTTGCCCATGGCCAGCAGCGCCCACTTGTTCGCGCTGATGGAGCCGAAGAGCGCGCCGGTCAGTCCGGCCACGAGACCGAGCGCCGCATACACGCTGGCGAGCCCGAGCACGTACAGCAGCGTCATCCGCAGCCGCTGCCCGCGCGTGCGTCCCGTCGCGCCCGCCCCACCCAGCAGACCGGCGGTGATCGGGATCATGGGGTAGATGCAGGGAGTCAGGCTGGTGAGCAGGCCGGCGCCGAAGAGCACCGGCAGCGCGAGCAGCGGGCTCTGGCGCAGCGTCTCCGCGATGTCCGGACTCAAATGCTCGCCGGCTCGCGCGCCTGGTAGCGGGTGGCGACGTAGTCCTCGAGGATGGCGAGGAACTTTGGTATGATCCGCTCGCCCTTGAGCGTCACGTGCAGGCGGCCGTCGACGTACACCGGCGCCTTGGGCTCCTCGAACGTCCCCGGCAGCGAGATGCCGATGTTGGCGTGCTTCGACTCGCCGGGCCCGTTCACCACGCAGCCCATCACCGCCACCTTCAGCTCTTCCACGCCGGGGCGCTCGGTGCGCCAGACGGGCATCTTCTCGCGCAGGAAGCCCTCGATGTCCTGCGCCATCTGCTGGAAGAAGGTGCTCGTGGTGCGGCCACAGCCCGGGCAGCTGGTGACCTGGGGCGTGAAACTGCGGATCTGCATGGACTGGAGGATCTGCTGCGCCACGCGCACCTCCGCCGCTCGGTCGCCGTCGGGCTCGGGCGTGAGCGAGACGCGGATGGTGTCGCCGATCCCCTCCTGCAGCAGCACCGCGAGTGCGGCCGCACTGGCCACGATGCCCTTGGCGCCCATGCCCGCCTCGGTGAGCCCGAGGTGCAGCGGATGGTCGCAGCGCGCGGCGAGCATGCGGTAGACGTCGATGAGATCCTGCACGCCCGACACCTTGGCGCTCAGGATGATGCGGTCGTGCGGCATGCCCACCGACTCCGCCAGCGCCGCCGAGCGCAGCGCGCTCTGCACCATGGCCTCCATCATCACGTCGCGCGCCGCGACGGGCTCGGCGAGCGTCGCGTTGGCGTCCATCAGCTCCGTGAGCAGGATCTGGTCGAGCGAGCCCCAGTTCACGCCGATGCGCACCGGCTTGTCGTGTTCGAGGGCGACGTCGATGATGCTGCGGAAGTTGGTGTCGGCGCGCTTGCCGCCGACGTTGCCGGGGTTGATGCGGTACTTGGCGAGTGCGGCGGCACAGGCGGGATACTTCCGGAGCAGCAGGTGTCCGTTGTAGTGGAAGTCGCCCACGATGGGCACCGACACGCCGATGCGATCGAGTCCCTCGACGATCTCCGGCAGGGCACGCGCCGCCTCATCGTGGTTCACCGTGACGCGCACCACTTCGCTGCCCGCCTCCGCCAGCGCGGCGACCTGTCGGACCGTCCCGACGACATCGGCCGTGTCGGTGTTGGTCATCGACTGGACGACGATGTGATGGCAGGAGCCGACCGGCACCGAGCCGACGTGGACCGTCGGCGTGGGGCGACGCGTGAAGATGGCCATGCGGGGAAACTTAAGGGGAGCGGCTAGGTCCTGTCGAACGCCGCCTCGGTGATGGCGGCGAGGTCCCGGGCGCTGAGGGTCAGGTCGGCCGCGCGGGCGCTGTCCACCGCGTGCTCCGGCGTGCGGGCGCTCGGAATCGGGATGACGCAGTCCGCCTGCGCCAGCGCCCACGCGATGACCAGCGCGTGCGCCGACACCCCCAGCTCGCGCGCCATCGGGGCGAGCACGGGATGGTCCGGCAGCCGTTTCGTCAGCCGCCCGCCGCCCGTGGGGCTGTAGGCGAGGAACCCGAGCCCGCGCTCGGCACAGTACTTCACCACGCCGGTCTCGATCGCCTCGCGGAAGAACGGGCTGAGGCGGTTCTGCACCGACGTCACGGTGCCAAGTGCCTCGGCCGCCTTGATCTCGGCGACGGAGACGTTGGAGAGCCCCATCCAGCGGATCTTGCCCTCGCGCTGCAGCTCGAAGAGCGCGCCGACGCTCTCCTCGAATGGCACCTGGTGATCGGGCGCATGCAGCTGGTACAGGTCGATGCGCTCGACGCCGAGCGCCTTGAGCGATCGGTCGCAGGCGCGGCGCAGCCGCTCGGGCCGGGCGTCGCGTTCCCAGCGGCCGTCGGGCCGGATCATGCCGCCCTTGGTGGCGACGACGATGGTGTCGCGGGGTCCCGGCCAGCTCGCGAGCCCCTTGGCGATCAGGCGCTCGTTGTGGCCGATCTCGGTGTGGTCGAGCGCGTAGACGTCGGCCGTGTCGATGATCGTGACGCCGGCGTCGAGCGCGGCGTGCAGGGTGCGGATCGCGTTCGCTTCGGTCGGACGGGCCGTGGCCGTGGACAGGTGCATGCCGCCGTAGCCGACGGCGGAGACCGGCACGGCGCCCCGGCCGAGGGAACGCTGCTGCATCAACCGAGGCCGAGCTGGGAGATGAACCGCTCGTATTCGGCGCGGTCGATGTCGCCCGACTGGATCATCGGGTTGATGGCGTCGTGGATCTCCTGCCGCGACCCGCCGATGCGGCGGTCGCGCAGCTCGCTGATCATGCGCGCGAACTTGTGCTCGTACTCGTCCCGGTCGAGCTCGCCATTGCGGCGCATCGAGGTGAGATGCGCGAGCTCCTTCGCGACCCGAGACGGCGGAACCGGCTTCAGGTCGCCCGTCGGATTGGTCATGCCATCGTCTCCTGTGACTGTGAGATGCGCTGCGGACGGGCACAACGATGCCCTGTGCCGCTGGGCGCGTCAACCGGGTCCTTGTGGGGGTGCAGCGCTCGCGGGCTCCGGCGTCTCGACGTCGGCCACCACGCGCCAGCGACCCTCGGCATCGGTGATCCATACACGGACGTAGTGCACCCTCGTCTCGCCCCCACGCGCGGGCTCCAGCCGCATGCCCCGGGTGAAGCCGAAATCGAGGCTCGACGCCACCGCCACCAGCCCCGTGCCGCCAGGCTCCTTCGTGCTCGCCGCCATGGCTGCCGCCGCGGCGGCCACACCCTTCGCGAGCGGCCTGCCGTTGCGAAGGACGCGGATGGCAGGGTCTGCCAGCCGCTCGGCGTCTGTCGGACGCGAGCCGCGACGGGACCACTGCTCGTCGGCTTCGAGGAGCGCGGAGCGTGCGCGACCGCCGTCCGGAAACGACGCCCCGCGACGAGGAGCCGCCGTCGGGGGAAGCGGCTCGTCGGGCGCATCGGTCTCGACGCCGAGGTCGGTGAGCAGCTCCCAGCGCCGGCCACGATCGCGTCGCCAGACCGACAGGTAGTACCCCTGCCCCACCTTCCGGGCACTGCCGATGGCGCGTGCCTGGTACGGTCCGGTGGTGTAGCCCAGGTCGCCGGCTGCAGAGACGCGCGCGGCGCCCGGGCTCCACGACAACTCGATCGGGGGAGACTCGTGCGTCTTGTACCACTCGCGGGCGTCCACGAGGCCGGGCCGGAAGACCACCGCATCCGAGGCGAGCACTTCGAGAAAGCCGGTACGCACGTCGCTCTCCGCCACGCGGCGCGCGAAATCGACTTCGGCGGCGATCAGGCTGGCGGTGACGGTGGTGTCCTGCGCCGCCACGGTTGCCGGCGTGGCGAGCGCGATGGCGACGAACGGCAGCATCCGGGGCGTGAGCGCGTACATGCATCGATCCCAGCTTCGAGTGCCAACCAATATGTCAGGGTACTTCCGCGCGGCAACTGCCGCCTTCGGTCAGCGGCGAAGCAGGCCGCGCGCCGTCACGGAGTCGGCCACGATGTGCGCGGCGAGGTCCTGACCCGCCGGGCTCCAGTGCATGTCGTCGGTGCGCAGGTAGAGCGACGCCGGGTCGTGCGAGGTGAACGACTCGTACAGATCCACCACCGTCGCGCCGCCAGGCCGCAACGCGGTCAAGGCGGCCTCGTGCAGGTGCGCGGGACTGTAGCCCGGAAAGCGGCGTGGATCGACGTGGTACACGTCGTAGCCGGGGATGAGATCGCCCGGCGGTGGGATGACGACGTACGCGAGCTCCGCACCGGAGGCGCGCACGACCTGCTCCAGGTGCCGCAGCACGGCCGCGGTGACTCGCACCTTGTGGCGTGCCGACTCGCTCCCGGGATGGATGGCGATGTCCACATCCTCGCCATCGTGGAAGATCGCGGCCTCACCGGTGCCGTGCTTCAGGCTCGCCTGCCGTTCGCGCTCCGCGTCGTCGAGCCAGCGACGCACCTGTTGTGCGGCCAGCGAATCTGCCGCGAGTCCCTCCGTCGCTGCGCCGCGCCGTCGTGCATCGCGCATGCGCCCCAAGGCGCGAAGGAGGAAGGGCCCACGCTGCGCAGACTGGAACTCCTCGACGTACTGCGTGGCCGGGCGCGCGTCCCGCCGCACGAGCGCGCCGGTCGAGTCGAGGGCGAAGAGCTGATCGCGCACCACATCGCCGAAGTCGTTGCCGGCGTAGAAGGCGACGATCACGAGGTCGGGTCGGAGCGCGGGCAGGTCCTGCTCGAGCTTGAGCGCCTCCTGGTCGGGGCCGT
>JBJMOZ010000075.1:0-7743 GCA_045803465.1 Gemmatimonadales bacterium
GGCCGGATCACGAGCAGGACCAGCCACGCGCCGATCAGGACCACCACGAAGGCGCGGGCGAACTGTCCGGTCAACTCGTCGGTGCGGGACAGCCAGCCCGCCGTCCACAGCACGGCGATCGCGAGCCATCCCCATGCCAGACGCGAAACTGGCCGGGCCACCAGAAGGAGCCCGGCCAGAGGCCCCAGCACGAAACTGCCCGGGGCGAACAGCGCGAAGACGAGCACCAGCATCACCCATCCTGCCGGCACCCGGCCGGAGCCGGGTGGGGCGGTGGTCGGCTGGGTCAGCTGCCGCTCCGCTTGATGTACGGCAGCAGGGCGAGGAACCGTGCGCGCTTGATGGCCGTGCTCAGCTGGCGCTGGTGGCGCGCGCTGATGCCCGAAAGCCGGGCCGGCAGGATCTTGCCGCGCTCGGTCAGGAAACGCTGCAGCAGCTTCTCGTCCTTGTAGTCGATATTGCGGATGCCCTGCTCGGCGAGCGGGTCACCCTTGCGTCCGCGGCGCATTATTCGTCGTCCTCCTCACCAAACTTGCCCTCGCCGGGCTGGCGGCTGGGCGTGTAGTCCTTGTCGTCGGCCACGACCAGGAAACGCAGGACGCCGTCGTCGAGCTTGATGGCGCGCTCGAACTCCGGGAGCGCCTTCGACTCGGCGGAGAAGTTGGCCACGACGTAGTAGCCGGTCTCACGCTTCTTGATGGGATAGGCCAGCGTGCGCTTGCCCCAGTGGTTCAGCTTGGGGGCTTCGACGCCTTCGGATGCGACGAGCGTATTGAAGCGCTCGAGCTTCTCATTGATCTGCGGCTCCTCGAGGACGGAGTCGAAGATGTACACAACTTCGTAGGGACGAACCATGGCACCTTTCCTGTGGACGTAGGCCCCGGACCGCGGTGCAGCGTGCCGAGGAGGGTTTTTGGAAGCCCGAAAACATAGCCCCGGCATGGGCTTAGCGGAAGGGTTCTGGCCCGACCAGCTACTATACGAACGACTTCCCATCCGAGTCCTCATGCAACTGCTCTCGATCCAGATCGGCACCCTGAAGACCTTCGGCGTTCCCGGCTCCGACGATCCCATCGACCGGGTCTTCACCAGCGCCATCGACAAGACAACGGTCTCCGGCCGCGTGTGGGTCGGGGCGCTCGGTCTGTCGGGCGACACGGTGGCCGACCGCCGACACCATGGGGGGCACGACCAGGCGCTGCTCGCCTACGCCGGCCAGCACTATCCGCTCTGGCGTCGCGAGTGGCAGCGGGACGACGTGGGACCCGGCGCGTTCGGCGAGAACCTCACGCTCGGCGACATCACCGAGGACACCGTCTGTGTCGGCGATCGCTGGCAGGTGGGGGACGTGGTCTTCGAGGTCACCAAGCCGCGCGAGCCGTGCTCGACCCTCGCGCGCCGGCACCGCCGGCCCGACATGATCGCCATCGTGAACCGGAACGGGCGATCGGGCTGGTACCTGCGGGTGTTGCAGGAAGGCTGGATCGAGGCGGGCATGCCGATGACACTCAGCGACCGGCCCTATCCGCAGTGGACCGTGCGACGCGCAGCCCAGGTCATGGAGGACCGGAAGTCCCGGCTCGACGAGGCCGCCCTGCTGGCCGAGTGTCCGGCGCTCGCGACCAACTGGCGCGAACGCCTGCGGAAGCTGGTCGCTACGAGCTGAAGCGGAACAGCATCACGTCGCCATCCTGCACGACGTATTCCTTGCCTTCGGCGCGGGCGAGTCCCTGCTCGCGCGCGCCCTTCCAGCCGTTCGCCTTGACGAAGTCGGCGTAGGCCACCGTCTCGGCGCGGATGAAGCCCTTCTCGAAATCCGAGTGGATCACGCCCGCCGCGGCCGGCGCCTTGTCGCCGCGGTGGATCGTCCACGCACGCACTTCCTTCTCGCCCGCCGTGAAGTAGCTCTGCAGCCCCAGCAGGTGATACGCCGCATGCGCGAGGCGATCGAGGCCCGATTCCGTGAGCCCGAGCGACTCGAGAAAGTCCGCCCGGTCCTCCGGCGGCAGCTCGGCCAGCTCGGCCTCCACCTTGGCGGAGAACGTGACGATCTCGGCGTCCTCGCCCTCCATGGAGATCGCCGACTGCAGCGCCGCGACGTGCTCATTGCCCTCGGCGATCTCGTCCTCACGCACGTTGGCAGCGTAGAGCACCGGCTTTGCGGTGAGAAGGTTGAAGGCGCGATACGCCGCGCGCTCCTCGTCGCTGGGGACGACGGTGCGGGCAGCCTTGCCATCGCCGAGCGCCTGCTGCAGCTGCTCGAGCAGGCGGGCCTCGATCTTCGCCTGCGGGTCGCCCGACTTGGCGGCACGCGCCGCCTTGTCCAGCCGCTTCTCGACAGCCTGCAGGTCGGCGAGCCCCAGCTCGATGTTGATGACCTCGCGATCGCGCACCGGGTCCACGGAGCCCATGACGTGCTGGATGTCGTCGTCCTCGAAGCAGCGGATGACGTGCACCACGGCGTCCACCTCGCGGATGTTGGCGAGGAACTGGTTGCCAAGGCCTTCGCCCTGACTCGCGCCCTTCACGAGGCCCGCGATGTCGAGGAATTCGACCGTGGCGGGCAGGGTGCGCTCCGGGCTCACGATCGTGGCGAGCGCATCGAGGCGGGGGTCGGGCACGGTGACGACGCCGGTATTCGGCTCGATCGTCGCGACCGGATAGTTCGCGACGAGGGCACCGGCGCTGGTGAGGGCGTTGAAGAGCGTGCTCTTGCCGACGTTGGGCAGGCCGACGATTCCGAGTCTCAGCATCTCAGCTTCGGTTGAACTTGGTCATGGCGATCTCGATCCCCTCGGCGAGCCAGCACTCCACGGCATCGGCCATCGGGTCGAGCAGGTCGTCGATCAGCTTGCGCTCGTCGGCGGGCAGGGGCGAGAGCACGAACTCCGCGAGGTCCGCGCCGATGGGCTTCGGGCCCACACCGATGCGGAGTCGCGGATAGTCCTGACGCCGCAGCGTCGCCTCGATGCTCTTCAGGCCGTTGTGCCCGCCTGCCGACCCCGCGCCACGCAGGCGGAAGGTGCCGGTGGCGAGGGCCACCTCGTCGACGAGCACGAGCAGGTCGGTCGCGGGGTCGAGCCTGGGGCCCAGATACGGCGCGAGCGCGGCGCCACTGCGGTTCATGTAGGTCTGGGGCTTCAACAGGACGAGTGGCTGGCCCTGCGACGTCGCTTCCACCAACCGGGCGCGATCGCCGCGCCCGAACGAGCCGAGCCTCCAGCGACGCGCGAGGTGGTCGATGAGCAAGAACCCGGCGTTGTGCCGGGTTCCGTCGTACTCCGAGCCCGGATTTCCCAGGCCGACGATGAGGCGCAGCGTCGCAACCGCCGAGGGCTACTCGGCGGCCTCGGCCTCGGCCTTCGCCTTCCGGATGAGCTCCGGCTCGGACGAGGTCTCCTCGGCCGGTGCACCCGGTACGGCTTCCTCGGCGCGCGGCGCCTGCACGACGCAGATGGTCTGGCCCGCATCGTCCTCGATGGTGCCGTTCGCGACCGAGATGTCGCTGACGTGCAGCGACTGGCCGATGTCGAGCGCCGTCACGTCCACGTCGATGCTCGACGGGATCTCGGACGGGAGCACACGCAGCGTGAGCGAGTACAGGATCTGGTCGAGCACGCCGCCGTGGTTGCGCACGCCCTCGGAGGTGCCGGTGAGGTGCACGGCGACCTCGACGGTCACCGGCTGGTCGGCGCGGACCTCGTACAGGTCGAGGTGCAGGATGTTCTCCGCGCG
Source organism: Gemmatimonadales bacterium (assembly GCA_045803465.1). GTDB lineage: Bacteria > Gemmatimonadota > Gemmatimonadetes > Gemmatimonadales > GWC2-71-9 > JAGGAG01. The sequence continues at coordinate 3,736 of JBJMOZ010000075.1, forward strand.
CAGCGGATGCCGCTGGATCTCGCGGATGAGCGCCTTGACCGGCTCGCGGTCGTCCACCGTGATGTCCACGATGGTGCTCTGGGCGCTGATGCCGAGGAGCAGGCGGCCAAGCGCCGGCGCCTCCACCTGGACCGACTCGGGCTCGCGCCCGTGGCCGTAGATCACCGCCGGGACCACGCCCGCCCGCCTGAGCGAACGCGCCGCTCCCTTGCCCTTCGTCGCGCGGGACTGCGCCCGCAAGCTCACCGTCTGTGCCATGGTTCCCTTGTTCCTTCGTCTGGTCAGTCGAACAGCGAGCTTACCGACTGGTCGCTGTGGGTGTAGCCGATCGCCTTGGCCAGAAGGCCCGCGATCGAAAGAATCTTGAGCCGATCGAACCGCCGCTCGGGCGGGATGGCGATGGTGTCGGTCACGACGACCTCGGTCACCGGTGCCGCGACGAGCCGATCCACCGCCGGCCCGGAGAGCAGCGCATGCGTCGCGCAGCAATAGATGTCGCGCGCGCCGAGCCGCTTGAGGGCATGCACCGCCTCGGACATGGTGCCGGCGGTGTCGATCATGTCGTCCGGGATGACGCAATCCTTCCCGGCCACTTCACCTACGACGTTCACCACCTCGGCGATGTTCGCGGAGGGGCGGCGCTTGTCGATGATCGCGAGCGTGGCGTTGAGGCGCTTCGCGAAACCGCGCGCCATCTTGGCCGAGCCCACGTCGGGCGCCACCACCACCGGGTCGTGCAGCTGCTTCTGCCGGAAATGGTTCACCAGCACCGGCGCCGCATACAGGTGGTCCACCGGCAGGTCAAAGAAGCCCTGCATCTGGTGCTGGTGGAAGTCCATGCCGAGCACGCGATCGGCACCCGCCATCGAGACCATGTTCGCCATGAGCTTCGCGCTGATGGCGACGCGCGGCTGGTCCTTGCGATCCTGGCGCGCGTAGGCGAAATAGGGAATCACCGCCGTGACGCGCGCCGCGCTTGCCCGCTTCGCCGCATCCATGAGGAGCAGGAGCTCCATCATGTTCTCGGCCGGCGGATTCGTCGACTGGATGATGTAGACGTCGCGCCCGCGGACGTTTTCATCGATCTTGACGAAGATCTCGCCATCGGCGAATCGCCGGATCGTCAGATGGCAGAGCGGCTGTCCGAGATGCTCCGCCACCTCCTCGGCGAGTGCACGGTTGGCCGTGCCGCTGAGGAGCAACATCTGGGTCCGGGACAGGGAGATCTCGCTCATAGGCAGCCGCCAAAGCTAGCTGCGAGTTGGGGTTGCGTCAACGGACACTTCGACGGGGCCTGTGACTTGCGTAGGATGCTCGCAGGCGAGCGCCGCGTGACAGTCGACGACGGCGCCAAGGCACTCCGGCACTTCCGCGTGCCGGCTAGGTAAATGTAGATCAGGCAGCGGGTTACCACCCGCGTTCTCCCGACCCCCCATGTGGAGCGCAAACGCGACATGCACGCCCGACTTCTGTGGCTTCCGCTCGCCGCCGTCATTGCCCTCGGCTGTTCGTCGGCCGAAGAGGTCTCCCGCGTTCCCAGTGAAATCGAGTGCCGGAACTCCTCCGGAACCGTGATCGCCTGCGACGTCCAGCTCGAGCAGGCCGGTGGATTCTCCATCACGCTGACGGGTCGCTCGTGCGATGCGACCAACAACGAGGTCCGTCTCGAGCAGCCGGCGTCGGTCGCCCAGACGATCACGTCCGACGGCTGCAACGAGCCGATCGGTGAGAGGTGGACGTACGGCGAGACCACGCCGTTCGCGGCCGGCACGGTGGTCAACCTGATCATCGTCTCCGATCAGTTCAACAATCCGCCAGCCCTTCACGTCACCGAACTGCCTGCCTCGGGCTCGTCGCCGAAGTCGTGGCGCCTCGAGTTCGAGGACGGCGCGGACCAGGACTTCAACGACATCGTGCTGCTGCTCGAGCAGCAGCCCGCGCCGGCGGCGGCCGTCCTGCGCGCGAACTGACGCGCTACACACCCGCCGCAACGCACGACGCCCCGGCCATCATGGCCGGGGCGTCGTGCGTCATTGGCCCTGGTGGACTCGAACCACCATTCGCGGATCCAAAGTCCGCTGTCCTGCCATTGGACGAAGGGCCAGCGTTCCTGGAAAAGTAGTCGCGCCCGGGGGCCTCAGGGGAGCGCGGTGGGACCCATGGGTGGCGACGTCAGCGTAGCCACCGGGCGCACGGCGCCGTGCTTCCGGCCGAGCATGGCGGCGGCGTCGTCGCGATCGCGCGCGTTGCGATAGATGGCGAACAGCGTCGAGCCCGAGCCCGTCATGCGGCAGACGAGCGGACGCGTACCCACGAGCGCCTCGAACGCGGCGCGCACTGCCGGCAGCTTGCCGAAGACCGCGGACTCGAAATCGTTGCCCGCCATCCGGCCGATGCTGCCCCACGATGCCAATGAATCGAGGTCGAGGGCCAGCGCGCCGCGGCGCCCCGCGGAGTGGCGCGCCGCATCGACCCACCCGTAGGCCTCCGCCGTGCCGACGCCGGTGGCGGGCGTGAGCAGCAAGGCGGGCGCGGCGGGCAGGGGCGGGAGCCGCAGCAGGCGCTCACCGTGGCCCCAGCCAAGCGCCAGCGGCGCACCACTGACGAGGAAGGGCACGTCGGCGCCGAGCGCCGCGCCGAACTGCAGCAGCTCGTGACGCGGCACCGCATCGTCGGCGAGATGATTGACGGCGATGAGCGCGGCGGCGCCGTCGCTGGAGCCGCCGCCTAGCCCAGCCTGCACGGGGATTCGCTTGGTGAGCCGCAGGTGCACGCCGAAGCGCCGTCCGGTGGCATCGAGCACGCGACGGGCGGCGCGCACGGCGAGATTCTGCTCGACCGGACCGAGGTCCTCGCTGCCGTCGACGTCGAGCGTGACCTCGTGGCCCTCCCGGCGTTCCGCGACGACCGTGTCGTGCAGGTCGATGAGCGCGAAGAGGGTCTCGATGCCGTGGTAGCCATCCGCTTCGCGCGCGAGCACGCGGAGCAGGAGGTTGAGCTTCGCGTACGCGTCGACGCGAACCGCGTTCATTCGCTGGCGGCGGTGCTGCGGCGCAGGTCGCGGAAGGCGATCGGCGTGCGCAGCAGCGACCAGAAGCCCAGCAGCACGATGGGCAGGAAGGTGGACACGTGGTACGCCATGGCGTACGAGAACGCCTTCGACGACGACACGGCATACAACTCGAGCACCGCCACGATGGCGGCCTCGAAGGGCCCCACGTAGCCGGGGGTCGACGGCACCGACACGCCGAGGGCGAGCGCGCCCTGCAGGAGCAGGGCGCCGGTGAAGCCCACGTCGATGTCGAAGGCCTCGAACATCACGTAGAACGAGAGCGCGTTGACCAGCCACAGCACCAGCGACCAGGCGGCGACGCGCGCGATGCGAGAGGGCGAGCGCAGCACCGACAGGCCGCTCGTGATGCCGTGGCCGATGGAAATGAGCCGGGCGCGCAGCCGGCCTTCGGGGAGCAGCTTGCGCAGCACCACCTCGGTCCAGTGGGGCCAGATCACCATGACGAGGCCCGCGGCGAGGGCCACGGTGCCGAGTGCCGCGGCGACGGTCGCGGCGCGCGCGACCGACACGCCGACCACGGTGGTGGATGCGGGCAGGCCCGACAGGAACAGCCCGATGACGAAGAGCGTCACGAGGGCGAGCGCATCGAGGATGCGTTCCACCACGAGCGACGTGATCGCGGCCGACATCCGCACCTGGCCAAGGCGCGAGATCGACAGCGCGCGGATCACCTCGCCGGCGCGGAACGGCAACAGGTTGTTCGCCATGAAGCCGATCGCGACGCTATGCCAGCGCGGCCCCCACGGTACTTCCTCGTCGGCGTCACTGCGCAGGAAGTAGTTCCAGCGCACGGCGCGGATCACGAAGGTGAGGGTGGCGATGCCGACTCCGCACAGCAGCGGCACGGGCCGCGCCGAGCGCAGGTGGCCGGCCACCTCGGAGAGGTCGACATTCCGCAGTGCCCACCAGAGCAGGAGCACGGAGACGGTGACGCC
>JBJMOZ010000077.1:0-6111 GCA_045803465.1 Gemmatimonadales bacterium
GTCGGTCGACGCCGTGCGCACCGCCGACGGCCGGCGTCACGTGGCCGACATCGTCGTCACCAACGCCGACCTGCCACACGCCTACGAGGAGTTCCTCGCCGAGCCGGTGAAGCACATCGAGCGCAAGCGGTTCAGCTGCTCGGTGGTGCTGATGTACCTGGGGCTCGATCGCCAGTACCCGCACCTGCAGCACCACGAGTTCGTCGTCGGCGACGACATGCAGCAGGGCTGCACGGACATGTTCGACCACCATCGCATGCCGAAGGACCCGCCGTACTACGTCGTCACCACCTCCCGTACCGATCCGAGCCTGGCGCCGCCGGGCGGCGAGAGCGTGTTCGTGCTGGTGCTGGCACCGAGCCAGCCGGCGGACAAGTCGAAGTGGATCGACTGGAGCGTCGAGGGCCCGCGGGTCGAGGCGCAGACCCTGGAGCGCATGGAACGGCAACTCGGCATGACCGGCCTGCGCGACCACATCGTCACCAGGCGGCTCGTGACGCCACAGACGTTCCTGGACGACTTCGGCAACAAGCGTGGCGAGGCCTTCGGACTCTCGCACAACCTGATGCAGATCGGGTACTTCCGCCCGCACAATCGGCATGCGAGGCTGAAGAATCTCTTCTTCATCGGCCAGAGCACGCATCCAGGGTGCGGGCTGCCCATGGTGCTCATTTCGGCCGAGTGCGTCGTCGATCGCATCGCCGCGGAGATCGGCGCGCCGTGACGCCGGCACTGGAATCGGCGTACGCGCACGCGGAGCGGGTCACCGCCCACTGGGCCAGGAGCTTCCACTTCGCGAGCCGCTTCCTGCCCGTGGAGAAGAAGCGCGCCATCTTCGCGCTCTACGACTACTGCCGGCATGCCGACAATCTCGTCGACACGCGGGGCGATCGACCGGTGGCCCTGGTGCGCGCAGACCTCGCGGCCCTGGCAGACGAAGTCCGTGCCATTCACGGCGGCGCCACGCCGTCCGATCCGCGCTGGCTCGCCCTCGCCGACACGCTGCGGCGACACCCCATCCCCCTCCTTCCGCTGGTCGAGCTGCTCGACGGCGTGGCGATGGACCTCGAGCCCGTCGAGATCGAGGATTTTCCGCAGCTTGCCGAGTATTGTCGCCTCGTGGCCGGCGGCGTCGGCCTCATGCTCGGGCCCCTCCTGGGCGCATCGTCCGACAGGTTCCAGGACGACGGCGTGAAGCTGGGCATCGCCATGCAGCTCACCAACGTCCTGCGGGACGTGGGCGAGGACCTGGCACATGGGCGCGTGTATCTGCCGCGCACCGAGCTCGACGCGTTCGGCATCTCCCGCGCCGACCTCGAGGCCCGCCGCCTGACACCCGAGCTGCGCCGCTTCATGCAGTGGCAGGTGGCGCGCGCACGCGACTATTTCGAGCAGGGCAGCCGGGTGGTGCCGCTCTTCCCGAACGACGGCTCGCGACTCACGGTGCGGCTGCTCGCGCGCACGTACGCCGGCATCCTCGACGCCATCGAGCGGCTCGACTGGGACGTGTTCCGCTCGCGCGCCTACGTCTCGACGCCACGCAAGCTCGTCATGCTGGGCCGCGCCGTACTGTCGGAGCACGTCCGGACTCTTTCGAGTCCCGCCGAACGCTCGGTGTGATCCCGCCCGCCGGCGATGCAGGCTACGTCCCGCCCAGGCCACTCGCGGTCTGGGCGTTCAATCGTTATTTCCGGCGGATCGCGGCGAAGCAGTTCACGAGCGTCCGGCTGCTCGCCGTCGACGATCCGGCCCAATGGGATCGCGAGGTCCCGACGCTCTTCCTGGGCAACCATACCACGTGGTGGGATGGCATCATCGCCTGGCTGCTCATCGTGGAGCTCGGCCTGCGGCCGCACATCCTCATGGAGGCGGTCAACCTCGAGCGGTACCCGGCATTCAAGTGGATCGGCACGCTCCCGGTGCGGCGCGACAGTCCGCGGGGCGCCTATGAGGACCTGCATCGGGCGCTCGCCTACCTGCGCGCGGGCACGGGGCTGTGGATCTTCCCGCAGGGCCATCGGAAGCCGGTGTCGCAGCGGCCCGTCGACCTCGAGCGGGGCGCGGCGCAGCTCGTGATCGACGCCGGGCGCCGCATCCGCATCGTGCCCGTGGCGTTCCGCTACCCGTTCCTGAGCGAACAGCAGCCGGAGGGGTTCGTACTGGTCGGTGAGCCATGGTGCTACGAGTCCGGCCCGACGGACCACCGACGCGTGCTGAGCGAACGGTTCGGTGAGCGGCTCGCGGCCACGGTGGATGCGCTCGATGCGCGCCTCGCGCGCGAGGACGTGGCCGCGTTCCGCCCCTTCATCTCGGGCGAGCTCTCCATCAACAAGCGGATGGACCTGATGCGGCACCGGCTCGGACTGCTGCGCGGCGATTTCGAGGAGCGGAATGGGTAGCACCTACGCTGCGCTGAAGGCGCTGCACATCACCGCGGCGGTGCTGATGGTCGGCAACGTCACCATCACGGGCGTCTGGGCCGCCTTCTATTTCCGTTGGCGGAAGGTTGCCGACTTCCGCATGGCCGCGCGCGTCATCCTCTGGACCGACCTGTTCTTCACCTTCCTGGGGGGCGCGGCGCTGACGATCTCGGGCATCCTGCTGGCGCGGCAGGCCGGGTTCTCGATTCTCGAGACGCCGTGGATCCGCCGCAGCGCGCTGCTGCTGGCCATCAGCACGCTGCTCTGGCTGGCGATCCTGCTGCCCGATCAGCGGCGGCTGGAGCGCCTCGACGACTCGCGGGACGAGTGGCGGAGGGCGGTCTTCACCCGGTGGAGCGTAGTGGGGTGGGGCAGCACGCTCCTGCTCTTCGTGGCCATGTGGTCCATGGTCGTGAAATGGTAGGCGACCCCGGTCACCTTGGTGCGCGGGTCGGCGTTCTCCTCGTCATCCAGCTCGTCGGGTGACGGGGTGGCGTTCCACATGTCGGCCACGACGCGCCAGGTGCCGTCCCGCCCGCGCTTGAGGCACAGGATGTACTTGCCGCTGTCGGCCGGGGCGGTAGCGCTGGCTTCCATCATGAATCGGCCCACCACGTAGCCGCTTCCCGCGTCCACGCTGCTCTCCACCACCTCGAACGAGATGCCGGACTCGATCCCGTCCTGCCAGAAGGCGAGAATGGCGTCGTGGCCGGACACGATGCCGCCATCGGGGGGCAGCAGCAGCGCGTCGTCCGCGTACAGGGCGGCGAGGGCCACCGCGTCCCCCGCGTTCGAGGCCGATTCATAGCGGGCCACGACGTCGTGGACGGCGGCCTCCTCGCCGCCGGGCCGGGCCGGCACGTGCTGGCAGGCGGCGAGGAGGAGGACCGCCGCGGCGAGGGCGGGCGAGGCCCGCTGGCATGAGACTGTCATTCTGGCTCGGTTCCGGGTAACTTTGAAGCGCTGTAAGTCCTGCACCGGCAAGCCGGTGCGCTGTTCAACCCATCATTTGCAGGTGTACGTGGCAAGACGTTCAAGACGGCGCTCCAGTGGAACTGGTGTTGCCGCTGCTTCTCCCTCGTTCCGACGTTCGTCGGGTCGGGGCATGCCGTCCCACCGAGATTGGCTGCTGGAGCAACATGGTTCCGTCTGTGCCTATTGCGGCATCGAGACGGCACCCGAGGCGATTACGCTGGATCATGTTCGGCCGCGACGCGGCCAGACGGCGTATGACAGGCCGGACAATCTGGTGCTCGCCTGCCGCGAGTGCAACGCGGCGAAGGCTGACACCCCGTTGATGGCCTTCCTCCTCGCCAGACGCTCCCGGGGCGTATTTCTGCTCCATTACGGGGAGCACCTCTCGGAACCGCTTCGCGAATTGGCCCGCAAGGCCTCGGAGCGCCCCATGACGGTCCGCAACGGCCACTGAGCCGGGAAGCATCGAAACGCCAAGGGCGGCCCGATTCGGGTCGCCCTTCGTGTATCCGGCAGTTGGGCTATGTCGCGGCGCGACATTCAGATCCGCTCGCGGGTCCTGAGCGATACCGTTCGGCGAGCCCCCGCGCGCTCGACGACCAGGTCCAGCCGCTGGTCAGGCTGCGTGAGACGTCGCCGCGCCGCCTCGAGCGTGAGCGGTTCGCCGATGTCCGGCCATGCCATGATACGGTCGCCCGGGGTCAATCCCGCCTCCATTGCCGGGGAACCCTCGGCCACGGAGAGCACCTGCAGCGTATCGAAGTGCGCTCCCGTCGCCACGAGCATGAGTCCGCTCGCGTCCACGGGCGTGACATCGGCCAGGGTGGGCTGCGATTCCAGTATGAGTCGACCGCGCGCGTAGTCGAAGATGGGGTGGAACCGGCGCAGGAATTCGGCGCCCACGGTGCCGGCGTCGCCATCGCGCTCGAGGCTCGCGGAGTAGCCCATGACCGGCCGCTTCACGGTCCATGGTCCGACCACCATGCTGTCGAGTCGCGCGAGGAAATGCTCGGGATTGCCGCCCAGGGCCGCACCCAAGGCGGGGATCCGCGCGCGCGACGCGGCGACCAGGTTGGTCTGGTCCACGAACGAGCCATTGAGCCCGATGAAGTCCATGCTGCCCGTGTCGAGCTTGAGCTTGGCGGGCGCCATCCGCCCATCCGCGAAGACCTGCGCGACGAAGAACGGCTCGCCGTGCTCGATCCAGAGCGGCAGTTCCACGCCCGCCCCGCGGTACGTGAAGGTCGCGGGTTCGTGCACGTCGATCGTCGATGTCCCATAATCGATGCCCATCACGTAGCGCACGAAGACGTCGTGGCCGAGGATGCCTCCGATGCGACGGCCCACGATCGGCTCGAGCCCGCTCAGGTCGATCACGGCAAGACTCTCGGCGCGGAAGGGCACGCTGCCGAATGCCAGCGCGACCGCCCTCGTCCACGCTTCCTCCACCGTGCCGCCGGGCTGGGGCACGCCCGATGCCGCGCCGCGCGCGAGACCGAGCGCGTCGGCCGTCCGCGTGTTCACGACCGAGTGCTCGAACCCCGAATCGAGCATCCACCAGCCGGCGTCCCGTTCCCCGGCGGTGACGTGCACGAACACGAGGTGACCGGGGCCATCGAACGGCACCGTTGCGATGGGCGCCGCCCGCCCGCAGGCGAGGATGCCGAGAAGGAGCGGGAGGAACGGTCGCACGACGGCTCGGGGAAGGAGACGTGCCCCATACGGAGGCATGGCCACGAGGTTTCGGCCTGCCTGATGTTGTGGGAATTCCAGTTGATCCGTATGATGGAATCCCTGCAACATGACGTTGGCCAGTCGTCGTCCCGCAGCTTAGAAGAGGAGCACACCGCCATGCGCGCACGCCGCCAATGTGGGTTCCAGCTGGTTCGAGGAGTCGCTCTGGCAAGTGTCATCGCGGTCACTGCCTGCGGTGACGACATCACCAACGTCAACAGCGAGGTGCCGAGCTTCACGCCCAATGCCATCGTGAGCTATGACGACCTCAAGGCCGCGCTCGTCGAGGCGGTAGGCACCACTTCCGCCAGCAGCAACGGCGGCCTGGGACTGCCGATGTGGGCAACGGTGGTCGACCGCTCGGGCGTGGTGGTCGCGGTGGTCTACAGCGGCACCGCCGAGGACGACCAGTGGCCGGGCAGCCGCGTCATCTCGGCGCAGAAGGCGAACACGGCGAACAACTTCAGCCTCGACGGCCTGGCGCTCTCGACGGCCAATCTCTACAGCGCGACGCAGCCCGGTGGCAGCCTCTTCGGCCTGCAGGAGGCGAACCCCATCAACTTCGACGCGGCCTATGGTGGGCCGACCGCCGAGTACGGCACGACGACCGACTACATGGTCGGCAAGAAGATCGGCGGCACCAACGTGTTCGGTGGCGGCTTCGCGCTCTACGACGCCTCGGGCCAGATCATCGGCGCCGTCGGCGTCTCGGGCGACACCAGCTGCGCCGATCACGTCATCGGCTGGAAGGTCCGGCACGGTCTCAACCTCGACAATGTCCCCGGCGGTGTGAGCGCCACGGGTGACGACAACATCGTCTACGACATCGATGCGGCTGGGACCAGCGCCGGCGGCTTCGGCCAGCCGCACTGCGCCGACGCCGCTACCGAGAGCACGATCGCGGCTGATCTGCCGGTCACCTTCCCGGTGGGCGCTGCCGAATAGGCTCGCTCGTCTCGAGAAGCACGAAGGGCCCGGACCG
>JBJMOZ010000090.1:0-4613 GCA_045803465.1 Gemmatimonadales bacterium
GGTCCACCGATCGACGGCTGGAACTCGCGCCCGCGGCGGCGGAAGACGTCCAGGCCGAAGATGCGAATGGGCCGCATCGACATCGGCAGGGAATCCGCACGGGGTCCGATGAGTCCCTGCTGGATCGAATCGGCCAGGGCGAAGAGCGAATCCTGCAACACCTTCAGCGAGTCGGCTTCCTTGGGACTCAGTGCACCCAGCGCGCGCATGGCGTCGACGGCGTTACCGCTCGGTGCGGCGCCGCCCGCGGCGCCGGTGCCGGCGGCACCGAGATACGAGTCGAGCATGTTCTCGGGGTAGCCGGAGGCGCGCAGCCGCTCGCGCACCTGGTCGGCCGAGAGGCCGGTGGCGCCGAGCCGCTCGCGCAACTGCTCGGCGAGTTCCGGCCGCTGCTGCAGCATCTGCTGCACCATCTCGGGCGGCACCGATTGCGCGTTGGGCAGGGCCGGCACCTGGGCCGCGAGGGGCAGGGCGAGCGCCGTGAGCGCGCACGCGGCAGCGAGCCGGATCACGGCGGACCGTGGCCTGAGATGTCGAGACATGGGCCCCAATTATCGAGTGTGCATTAAGCGAGTCAAGGCGCCCGTGCGGTCACGGTGCGCCAGTAGGCGAGGGTCTTCCGGGCGATCGCGTCGTCGACGAATTCGCTCATCACGCGGCGCCGGCCGGCGGTGCCGAGGCTCGCGGCCTCGTCCGGCATCGCCTGCAGTCGCTGCAGCGACAGGGCGAGGCGGTCGGGATCATCCTCCGGCACCGTGATGCCGGCGTCGCCGATGATCTCCGGCAGCACGCCCGAGTCGCTGCCGATCACGGGCAGGCCCTGCGCCATCGCGTCCAGCAGCGACTGGCCCACCGACTCCACCCAGCGCGGCGTGGTGCGCGCCGGCAACACGACGCAGTCCACGGTAGGCCAGAAGGTATCGAGCCAGCCGCGCGGTATGCCGCCCTGCCACGTCACCCGTGCGCCGATGCCCAGGCGCTCGGCCAGCTGCTCGAGCTCTTCCTGGGCCGGCCCGGTACCCACCACGACGAGCTTCCAGTCGCCTCGCAACTGGGCGCAGGCGCGCAGCAGCACGTCCAGGCCGCGCTCCGGCACGAGCCGGCCCACGAAGCCGATCGTGAAGCCGGGTCTGGGCGCACGCGGTCGTCCGAGCGTGGGCACTACGATCCCCTGGCGAGGGAAGATTGCGCTCGGCAGCTCGTCCCGTCCCTTGGCGGCAAGGGTGAGGGCAAGCCGGTTCGATGCGGCGAACCCCTTCGCCAGCCGGGACGCCCGTGCGCGGCGGAGCCGCTCGCGCAGTGAGAGGCCGGGCAGCACGCTGGTGGAGACGTGCAGCACCGCAGGCACGTGCACCTTGGCGGCCAGTTGCAGCGCCTGCTGCGCCACCGGCCACCAGGGCTCGGCCTCGACCTGCAGCACCTCGGGGCGGAACTCGGTGAGGAACCGGCGCAGGGCCGCGGAGGACCATCTCGTGGCCTGCGGGTCGCCATTCACGGGAATGGGCACGAGCCGAACGCCACCCTCCGCGCCATAGGCGAGGGGGGTGCCATCGGCGGGATCGGCGGCGGGGAGGAGCAGGGCGAGCGTGCAGCCCATGCCCTGCAACGCACGGAAGCGACCCCTGGAAAGGGGGTCCAGGGCCTCGCTCGAGAGAACGGCGGCGCGCACGCTCAGTAATTGGCCATGTGAAGACGGGGAAATGTACGCTCACGAGCCCCGGTTCCACAGTCGGTCGCGGTTGACGAGGCCGTTGACGGTGGCCAACTTCCGCGACGAACCCCGGCATCATTCCTGAAGAGCCAAGGCGCCATGCGCATCCTCCATCTTGCCAAGTACTACTGGCCGCGTTCCGGCGGCATGGAGCGCGTGGTGCAGAACCTCGCCGAGGGGGCCGCGGCGCTTGGCCATCAGGTCGAGGTAGTGGCCATCGAGACGCAGGGCGCCCGCGATGGCGCCAAGGGCGGCACCCGCGTCCAGCGCAGCTTTTCCGTGGGCGCCCTGGGCTCGCAGGAAATCGCGCCGGGCTACCTGACGTCGGTGCTCAAGGGCGCGGACATCGTGCACGTGCACCACCCCCACGTGCTCGCGGATCTGGCGGTGCTGTTCCGCCCCGGTCGGGCCCCGGTCGTGGTCACGCATCACGCCGACCAGAGCCGCGGGTTCCTGCGGCCCGTGGTGCGCACGGTGCTGCACCGTGCCGCCGCCGTGGTGGTGCCGAGCCGGGCGCACCTGGCGCTCTCGAAGGAGCTGCGCGGGTTCGAGGCGAAGGCCGAAGTGATTCCATTCGGCATCGACGAACGTCGCTGGAACGTGGTGCCGCCGCCGGCGCCGGGGCAGCCGCCGCGCGCCATCTTCATCGGCCGCCTGCTGCCCTACAAGGGAGTCGACATCCTGCTGCGCGCGCTCGAGCGCGTGCCCGACCTGCGGCTCGACATCGTGGGTGCGGGTCCCGAGATGGCGCGCCTGAAGACCCTGATGCGCGCCCTCGCGATCAGCGATCGCGTGCGCTGGTTCGGCGAGTACCCGGACGAGGACCTGCCGCGCCGCATGGCGGACGCCGATTTCCTCGTGCTGCCGTCGGTGACGGTGGAGGAGATGTTCGGCCTCGTGGTGCTCGAGGCGATGGCGGCCGGCCGGCCGGTCATCACGACCGCGCTGCCGAGTGCCGTGCGCGAGGTGAACGTGAAGGGTGTCACCGGTCTCGAGGTGCCGCTGCGCGACGTCGACGCGCTGGCCGAGGCGCTCGAGCTGCTCGGGCGCGATGCCCGGCTGCGGGAGAAGATGGGGGCGGCCGGCCGGCAGCGGGTGAAGGAGCAGTTCACCCAGGCGCGCATGGCGCAGCTGCACATCCAGCTCTACGAGCGAGTGCGGGGTGGCGCGGCGCGACCGCCGAAGGTGCCCACGCCCGCGCCGGTCATCGGTTCCTGACGCGCGTCATTCCCTCGGAAAATCAAAGGAACCGTCGTCGCCGTCCGCTCAGCGGGCGGCGATCACGTCGATCGTGAAGTCGACGCGGTCGGCCCCCTTGACGCTGCCGCGGGGCCCGCCGGCGTTGGGCTTGATGCCGAACTCGGACTGTTTGACCGAGAAGCGACCCTGGGCGCGGAGCGTGTCGGCGGAACGCTGCACGGCGAGGTCGACCGGTACGCTGCGCGTTTCGCCGACGAGAGTGAGGGCTGCGAGCAAGTCCACGCCCGTGCGGGTCGGGCTGACGCTGCTGGAACGCAACCGGATCTCGGGGTACTGCGCCACGCGCAGCACCTCATTGCGCATGGTCTCGGTGACCTTTCGGATCTCGGCGGTGTCGGGCGGCGTCAGTACCTCGAGGCTTTCGGCGACGATCCGGATGTCGACGCGAGAGCGCTCCGGCTGACCCGGGAAGTACACCACGGTGCCACTGAAGCGCCGGGCACGGATGCGGTGCTCGTGTCCGGCGAACGACAGCACGCCAGCCTTGCCGGTCAGCACTTCCAGCCGGCTCGCTGGTGCGACCCGATAGACCACCGAGTCGGCCGCCGACTGCGCGGCCAACGGGGCGGATGGAAGCGCGGTCACCAGCGCCGTCAAGGCGGCGAACGCGCGCACTACTGGACGATGATCGTGCCGGACATGCCCGACCCGCCGGGGCCGCCGTGGACCGCGCAGTGGTAGCGGAAGGTGCCCGGCTGCCCGAACGCGAATTGGTAGGTGTGCGGGCCATCCGTCGGCGCACCGCTGCTCGGGGGATTATTGGCGTCGTCGCCGACGACGTTGTGGTTCGATGCGCTCGACGTCCACGACCAGGTGACGGTGGTACCGGCGGCCACGGTGAGTGACGCGGGCGAGAAGGTGTTGTTGCTGACCGTCACGGTGTTTTCGGTGCCGCCCCCGTTTCCGCCGTCGCCCCCGTTGTCGGGTGCATCGTTGGAGTCGTCCGAGCCGCACGAGGCGGCGAGCAGGGCCGCGAGCGCCAGCCCGGTGAATCGAAGCGTTCTAGCAGGAGACATGAAGCGAGCCCTCCGAGGAGACGTGGACGGGCCGCTGGTGGCCCGCAAACCGACGTGACAACAGCCAACTCATTCAACCGAACGCCGATTCGCGCAATAGCGTAGAAGTTCGGAGGGTATGTTGACGGGGGCGCCGTGAGGGATGTCTATTTCCGCTCGCCGCAAGCGGTTGCGGGCCCTTAGCTCAGCTGGTTAGAGCAGCGGACTCATAATCCGAAGTGCGCGGGTTCGAATCCCGCAGGGCCCATCGGGAAGGGCCCCCAGCCGACCTTGCTGGCGGCTGGGGGCCCGGTTACACTTGCCGTCCCTGAACGGGCGATTAGCTCAGCTGGTTAGAGCGCGCGCCTCACATGCGCGAGGTCGGGGGTTCGAGCCCCTCATCGCCCATAGCGTAACACGACGCCCCGCAAGCGATTGCGGGGCGTTTTGTTTTGTGGCACCAGCTGAGGCACGCGGTCGGTATCGACCGTGGTACCAATCAGCCGACTGAAGCAGCGCCAGCGAAGGGCGTGACCGTGTGTCATGGACTTCACGCATGCGGTGCGGGAAGCTGGGGGAAGTTGACCAGGCGCACCCTAGTCCGCACTGGAGAGAAAGCAAGCTGCGAAGCAGGCATTCCTGCGGGC
>JBJMOZ010000325.1:0-15816 GCA_045803465.1 Gemmatimonadales bacterium
ACACCGTCCCACACGCACGCCTGTCCCCACCTGCTCGTACTCGCGACGCCGGGCGCCATGGTCGAGGATGGCGCTGCCGCGGTCGCGCAGGGCGGCAGCGGCGCCGGGGCATGGGCATGGCACGACGCGGGTCACCAGCATGCGCTCCGCAACACGGGCGACGCTCCGCTGACACTCTTCGAGATCGAATGGCGATGACACGCTACACCTACCCGCACAGCATCGAGAATGGCGGCGGCGAGCGCCTGGTCTTCCTCCGACGCGTACCGAGCCCCGATGGGGACGTGCTCGAAGGCGAGAACTTCGTGCAGCCGGGCGCCGGACCTCCGATGCATGTCCACAAGCTGCAGTCGGAGAGCCTGACGGTGGTGCGAGGGCGGATCGGCTACCAGCGGCCCGGCGAACCGGAGCAGTTTGGCGGTCCGGGCGAGACCGTCACGTTCAAGCCTGGCGAGGGGCATCGGTTCTGGAACGCGGGGACGGAGGAGCTGCACTGCCTCGGTCGCATCGCGCCGGCCGACAACGCGGAGTACTTCCTGACACAGCTCTTCGAGTCGACGAAGCGGAACGGCGGCACGCGACCCGACCCGTTCGACATCGCCTTCCTGATATCCCGTTACCGAAGCGAGTTCGGCGTGCTGGAGATCCCGGCGGCCGTGCAGCGCATCATGTTTCCGGTGCTGCTGCTCATCGGAAGGATGCGCGGCAAGTATCGCAGGTACGCCGATGCGCCCGAGCCCGTCACGGCACCCGCAGCGAGAGGCAGCTGAGTCCGCCGTCCATCTTGCGGAACTCCGACATGTCGAGCGTCACCACCCGGTGGCCGAGCGCGGCGACATTCGCCGCGACCGCCGGGAAGCCGGCGGCGAGCAGGACGGCATCGTTGACACGGACGCAATTGGAGGCGTACGTCTCATCGGTCGGCACGACGATCCGGCGATAGCCCGCCAAGGCCGGATGATCGACAAGGGCTTCAGCCACCACCATGTCCCCACCGCCGAGCCACGCGATACCGCTCTTGAGGTGCAGCAGCGTGTCGTTCCCACGGATATCGATGACGTAGGACGAGTATCCGGCACGGCCGAGCCAGATGGCGAGCTGGCGCGCACCCGCTTCGTTGGTGCGGTTCGAGAGACCGATGAAGAACGACGTGCCGGCCTGACAGATGTCCCCGCCATCGACAGTGCCGGGAGCCGTGATGGCCGCGACGGTGCCGAGCCGTGCCTCGAGCGCCTGCCGGATGGTCGTGACTTCACCGGCGCGACTCGGGGCGCCTGGCCGTGCCACGATGGCGCCGTGCGCCGTGACGATGGCGGTGTCCTCCACGAAGGTGGAGTCGGGATGGGCCGCGTCGGGTGGCAACGTCGTGACGCGGATGCCGGACTGCTCGAGCGCGGCGCAGTAGGCGGCATGCTGGGCGAGGGCGAGGGACAGGTCGGGCGCACCGAGCCCGGACGTGGTGAGGCCATTGGCGAAGGAAGCGGCCGGCGGGCGGACGATCGCGGCGGTGAAGCTCGTTCCGTGTGCGGTCATGGGTGAAGGATAGCGCGCGACGAGTGGTTCGATAACCAACCACACTGGGAGCATGCACCATGGCCGTAGTGCTCATCACCGGCGCCAGCAGGGGCATCGGGTTGGAAAGCGCCCTCAGCTTCGCTCGCGCCGGCTATACCGTCGCCGCCACGATGCGGAGTCCCGAGCGAGCCCCCGACCTGGCACGCATCGCCGAGCGCGACCAGTTGCCGATCACGGTGTTTGCCATGGACGTCGACGACGACGAGTCCGTGCGCGACGCCGTGGGCCGCATCGGCGCAGTGCTCGGACCCATCGACGTGCTCGTCAACAACGCCGGCATCGAGCGGACGGGCAGTGTCGAGGAGCTTCCCCTGGCGGCCTTCCGGGCCGTGATGGAGACGAACTACTTCGGCGTCATCCGATGCGTGCAGGCCGTGCTGCCGTCGATGCGGGAGCGGCGGAGCGGCTGCATCATCAACGTGGCATCGATCTCCGGGCGCCTCGCGGCGTCACCGCTCGCCCCCTATGCGGCGTCGAAGCACGCGCTGGAGGCGCTGAGCGAGTGCCTGGCCCAGGAGGTGAAGGCGTTCGGCGTCCGGGTCGCGATCGTCGAGCCGGGCATCATCGACACGGCGATGGCGCGGGAAGTCAGCGAGGCCGGCGCCGAGTCGCACTATCCCCACGAGCGCCGCATGGCCGCACTCTTCACGGCCTCCCTGCAGCAGCCGGTGCCGGCGTCTCTGGTTGCGGAGAAGCTGCTCGAGATCGCCAGCTGCGGCACGTGGCAGCTCCGGCACGTGGTGGGACCCGACGCGGCCCCATTCCTCGGCTGGCGGCAGGCGATGAGCGACGAAGCGTGGGTGGAATTCGGGGCGCTCAGCGACGAGGCGTGGTGCGCGCGCATCGAGGCCGATTTCGGCATGCGTGTGCGGCCTGGCACCTGAGACGGATCGAGCGGATCGATGCATCGCCGTTCGCGATACGCCGTGATCCTGGTGCGGGCAGCGCTGCTGCTGTCGCTCGTCCTCGCCGTGGCGCCCCGGTCGGCGTCGGCGCAGGTGGGCGGCGCCCAGCGGCCGAACGTCGTCCTCATCATGACCGATGACGCGGGCTACGGTGACTTCGGCAGCTATGGCGCGCCCGATGTCAGGACGCCCAACATCGACCGGCTCGCCAGGGATGGGGTCCGCCTCACCGATTTCTATGCGAACGGGCCGACCTGCACGCCGACGCGTGCCGGGCTCATCACGGGCCGCTATCAGCAGCGCGTGGCGCTCGAGCGACCCCTGGGCGCGGCCGACGACTCGGCGCTCGGGCTGAAAGTGACCGGCCGCTCGCTGCCGCAGCTCCTGAAGGACAATGGCTACGTGACGGCGCTCGTGGGCAAGTGGCACCTCGGCTGGCAACCCGAATTCGGCCCGATGGCCCATGGGTTCGACGAGTTCTTCGGATTCAAGAGTGGCTACATCGACCACTATCAGCACACGTCGAGTACCGGCCGGCCGGATCTGTACGAGAACGACCGTCCGGTGCAGGTCGAGGGCTACATGACCGACCTCGTCACCGAGCGGTCGGTCCGGTTCATCGAACGCAATGCGCAGCGGGCATTCTTCCTCGAGATCGCGCACGGCGCGCCGCACTGGCCGTACCAGCCACCGGGCAGGCCATCGGCGGCGCGGGACAGTGCGAGGCACCTCGGGGTGTTCGACGACTCGACGAGCACGCGCGCCGACTATGTCGCGATGGTCGAACGGGTCGATGAAGGCGTCGGCCGCATTCTCCGGGTGCTCGACAGTCTGGGCCTGCGGAAGAACACCATCGTGATCTTCAGCAACGACAATGGCGGCGAGTGGATGTCGCGCAACGCGCCGCTCTTCCATCACAAGGGAACCGTGTGGGAAGGCGGCATCCGCGTGCCGGCCATCTTCCGCTGGCCGGGCCACATTCCGGCGGGGCAAGTCTCGCGTCAGGTCGGGATCACGATGGACCTGACGGCCTCGATCCTCGCGGCAACGCGGACGCCGGTGCCCGCCGACATGCGGCTGGAAGGCATCGACCTGCTGCCCACCCTCGAGGGGCGAGCTCCGGTGGTCGAGCGCACACTCTTCTGGCGCGTGAAGGGCGCTCGTCCGCAGCAGGCGGTGCGCTCCGGTGATTGGAAGCTGGTGTGGGACGGCAGGCCGATGCTGTTCAACCTGCGCGTCGACATCGGCGAGCGCACTGACCTGCTTGCTGGCGAGCCCGAAGTCGCCCGGCGGCTCGAGCGCCTGCTCGTGGCCTGGCAACAGGATGTCGACAAGGAGAAGCAATGAAGATGAAGACAGTGGCGAAGTGGATCGGCGGGAGTCTCCTGACGATCGTCGGGCTCGTGCTGCTCGTGGTGGTCATCCAGATCGTACGCTTCGATCGAGCCCGTCGCGCCATCCATGACGTTCCCCTGCCCGCGATCACGGCGTCGAGCGACTCCGCCGTGAGCGCGCGGGGTCGGCACCTGGCGGAATCGTTCGGGGGATGCGTGGCCTGCCATGGCGCCACGCTGGGTGGGAAGCTGGGCGAGGACATCGAGAACATTCTCGTCATTCGCGCCCCCAACCTCACCCGTGGAGGCAGGGGCGCCCTGTACTCGGACGGACAACTTGCACGGGCGATCCGCTACGGCGTGCGCATGGACGGGACCAGCCTGGTCTTCATGCCGACGCCGGAGCACAACTGGTGGCCGGACGAAGACCTGACCGCCATCGTGTCCTACCTCCGAAGCCTGCCGGCCGTGGAGGGCGCGATGGAGCCGCCAGAGGTGCGGCCACTGGGCAAGCTGCTCCACGAGTTCGGCATCTTCGAGATGCTGAGCGCGGAGACGGTGGACCCCGATGCCACCCGCGAGGCCGTGCCCGCGCCGGAGCCCACCGCCCGCTATGGAGCGTTCCTCGCCCGCGGATGCGTTGGGTGCCACGGGGAGCGCCTCAGTGGCGGCCGGATTCCCGGTGCGCCGTCGACCCTGCCGATCCCACGGAACCTCACGCCGCACGAGACGGGGCTGGGCAACTGGACCGAGGAGCAGTTCATGTCCCTGTTGAACACCGGCGTACGTCCGGATGGCCGGCGCCTCGACCCGTTCATGCCGATCGCCACGGTCCAGGCGGCCAACGAGACTGAGAAGCGGGCGCTGTGGGCCTACTTGCGGTCGCTCGAGCCGATAGCGTTCGGGAACCGCTAGGGCGCATCGCACCGGAGGCCCGGCGGCGGGGTACGTTGACTGCATTCGGAGTGATGTCCGCACATGCCGTTGCTCGATCCCCAGCGCCGAAGGACCTTGCTTAGCCTGACGATCCTCGTCGGCTCGGCGAGCGTCGCGAGCGCGCAGTTCCACGCACACGGCGCGCAGGCGCCGGTCGCGGACCACCATCAGCATCTCTTCAGTCCCGCAACCGCCGCGATGATCGCGGCCGCGAACACCGCGCCGCAGGTCGTCACGGCGCGGGACGTGGTGGCCCTGCTCGATTCGGCCGGTATTCGTCGGGCGGTGATACTGTCGGTCGCGTACATGTACGGCAGCCCGTCGCGAAAGGTCGAGGACGAGTACGCAAAGGTCCGGGCCGACAACGACTGGATCGCCGATCAGGCGGCCCAGTACCCGGAGCGATTGCTGGCGTTCTGCGGCTTCAACCCGCTGAAGGACTATGCGCTCGAGGAACTGGAGCGATGCGCCCGTCATCCGCGGCTGCGCAAGGGCATCAAGCTCCATTTCGGCAATGCAGATGTGCAGCTGGACGATCCTGCGCACCTCGCGCAGCTGAAGCGCGTCTTCCGGGCGGCGAACGAACACGGAATGGCCATCGTGGTGCACCTGCGCGCGTCGATCTCCCGCAAACGCCCGTATGGCGCGGCGCAGGCGCGCATCTTTCTCGAGCAGCTGCTGCCGCTCGCACCCGCCGTCACGGTGCAGGTCGCGCACCTCGCGGGCACCGGCCCGGGCTACGACGACCCTCCGGCGGACAGCGCGATGGCCGTGCTCGCCGCCGCCGTCGAACAGCGCGATCCACGCACGGACCGGCTCTGGTTCGACGTCGCGTCCATCGTGGACCGCGACATCTCACCGGCCAACGCCGCGCTCGTGGTCCGACGGATCCGGCAGGTCGGCGTCGGGCGGATACTCTATGGAACGGATGCCGCCCTCGGCGACAATCTCCGGCCGCGCGAGTCATGGGCGGCCTTCCGGCGCCTGCCGCTCACGGAGGAGGAGTTCCAGCGCATCGCCGGAAACGTGGCACCGTATCTCCGCTGACCGACCCCACCCAGGAGCCCGATGACCATCGAGGTTCGCCTGCTCGCGCGTGGGGAAGCCGCCGTGTTGGACCAGGTGGCGCCGGATGTCTTCGACCATCCGATCGACTCGCGCTGGACGGCGGAGTTCTTCGCCGACCCGCGTCATCATCTCGCCGTCGCGATCGAGGGCGGCACGGTCGTGGGCTTCGCGTCGGCCGTCCACTACGTGCATCCCGACAAGCCACCCGAGCTGTGGATCGACGAAGTGGGTGTCGCCCCATCGCACCAGCGACAGGGACTTGGCCGACGCTTGCTGGCCGAGCTGTTGCGGCACGGCACGGCGTTGGGGTGCGTGCAGGCGTGGGTGCTGACGAGTCCGATGAACGAGGCGGCCCACGCGATCTATCGAGCGGAAGGTGGTCAGGCGGCGGCGGAGCCGTCGGTACTCTACGAATTCCCGTTGAGCCCGCCCGGCACTCGTACGTGACGACAGAATGGCAATTGACAGGCTCGGCTTGAGCGGATATTGTATACAATATCCGATGCCAGCCACCCTGCCCCGCCTTACCCTCACCGACGCGACCGCGGACGCTCTCCGCGGGCGCATTGTCGCAGGCGCGTGGCCGGCCGGGACTCCGCTCCGCCAGGAGGCGCTCGCCGAGGAACTCGGCGTGAGCCGCATTCCGCTGCGGGAGGCGCTGCGGCGGCTCGAGGCGGAAGGGCTGGTGGTGGTGCAACCGCACCGGGGCGCAGTGGTCGCGGCATTGCCCACCAGTGACGCCCTCGAGCTGTTCGAGCTGCGGGCACTGCTCGAGGCCGACCTGGTGCGGCGCGCGGTGCCGCGGCTGACGGCCGCCGACGATGCCCGCCTGCGGGCCGCGGCGCTCGGCTTCGAGCGCGCCGTCACCGATGGTGATGTCGCCGCCTGGGGGCTCGCCAATCGTGACTTCCATTTTGCGCTCTATGCTGCGGCAGGGCGCCCGCGCACCCTCGAGGTGGTGGAACGGCTGCATGCGCAGACCGACCGCCTCCTTCGCCTGCAGCTCGCGCTCACCGATGGCGTGCGCCGCGCCGTGCGCGAGCATCGCGCGATCGCGGCGGCGGCACGGGCCCGCGATCCCCGTCGCGCGGCCACGCTGGTGCGCCGCCACATTCTCGATGCCGGCGCGGCGCTCGCCGAGGCCCTCGCCCACCCGACCGGAAAGCCCTGATGACGACCCCCATCTCCCACTGGATCGGCGGCGCGCCCGTCGCCTCCCACACGACGACGTATCGCGATCGCACCAACCCGTCGCAGCCCGACGACCTCGTGACCGTGCTCCCGATCGGCACCGAGGCGGATGTGGCCGCTGCGGTGGAGGCAGCCGAGTCGGCGCTCGCGAGGTGGCGTGGCCTGACCGGGCCCGCGCGTGCCGATGCGCTGCATCGGTGGGGTGATGCCATCGCCGCCCGCGCCGACGAGCTCACCGCGGCGATTGTGCTCGAAGTCGGCAAGCCGATCGCCGAGGCGCGCGGCGAGGTGGCCCGCGCGGTCGCGATCTGCCGCTTCTACGCCGGTGAAGCGGTGCGCGACAGCGGCGAGGTCATCCCGTCGCAGTTCGGCGACGCGCTGCAGTTCACCGTGCGCGACCCGCTCGGCGTGGTCGCGCTCATCACGCCGTGGAACTTCCCCGTCGCCATCCCGCTCTGGAAGGCGGCGCCGGCGCTGGCGTTCGGCAACACGGTGGTGCTCAAGCCCTCCGAGCTGAGCAGCGGCGTGGCGCGCCTGCTCGCGGAGACCAGCGCGGCGGTGCTTCCGCCCGGCGTGTTCAACGTCGTCCATGGCGATGGCAGCACCGGCGCGGCACTCGTGGCGCACCCCGGCGTGCGCGGCGTTTCCTTCACCGGGTCCGCCGCGGTGGGCGCGGCGGTACGCGCCGCGGCATCGGCGCGCGGCATCCCGGTGCAGGCGGAGATGGGTGGCAAGAACGCCGTCGTGGTGCTCGCCGACGCCGACGTGCGGCGCGCGGCGCACCTCACCGCGGCAGGCGCGTTCCGCTTCGCCGGGCAGAAGTGCACCGCCACGTCGCGCGCGATCGTGCTGGACGAGGTGCGGGAGGCCTTCCTCACCGCACTGACCGAGGAGATGCGCGCGCTGCCGCTTGGACCAGTCACCGATCCCGCGTCGGCGATCGGGCCACTGGTCACCGAGACCGCGCGGGCGCGCACCTATGCCGCCCTCGCGGCGAACCCGGCCGAGCGCGTGGCCGGCGGCATGCTGCCCGACGACCCGCGCTGGCGGGTCGGACACTGGATGGCTCCGACCGTGATCGCCGTCGATGCAGCCGAACACCCGCTGGCCCAGCAGGAGCTCTTCGCCCCGGTGCTCACGGTGCTCGGCGCCGGCGATGTGGACCATGCCGTCGCCCTTGCCAACGGCACGCCGTTCGGCCTGTCGGCATCCGTGTTCACGCGCGACCTCGCGTCGGCCATCGCGTGGACGCGACGCATCGAGGTCGGCCTGGTGCGCGTCAATGGTGACACCACCGGCGTCGACCCGCACGCCCCGTTCGGCGGCATGAAGGCCTCCGGCAGCGGTGGTCGCGAGCAGGGCCGTGCGGCCCGCGCGTTCTACACCGAATCCCGCACCATCCAGATCCATCCCTGAGGGAGACGTTCTCATGAGCGCGATGACGCGCGAGCAGTGGCATGGCGTGTTTCCGGCGATCACCACGCCGCTCACCGATCACGACACGGTCGATCACGACTTCCTCGCCGAGCATGCGGGCCGCCTCGTCGCCGCGGGGGCACGTGCCATCGTGCCGCTCGGCTCGCTGGGCGAGGGCGCCACGCTCGGCTTCGAGGAGAAGGTGGCGGTGCTCCGCACCGTCGTGCGTGCGGTCGGCGATCGCGCGCCCGTCGTGGCGGGCATCGCCGCGCTCTCGACGCGGGAAGCCACCGCGCTCGCCTGCGCTGCCGCCGACGCGGGGTGCGGCGGGCTCATGGTGCTGCCGCCCTACGTCTACCAGGGCAGCTGGGCCGAGATGCGCGCGCACGTCGACGCCGTGCTCGAGGCGACGCCACTCGCATGCATGCTCTACAACAACCCGATCGCCTATGGCACCGACTTCGTCCCGGAGCAGGTGCGCGACTTCGCGGCACGTCACGCCAACCTGCATGCCGTGAAGGACTCGAGCGGCGACGTGCGGCGGATCACCGCGATGCGGTCGCTGCTCGGCGACCGGCTGGCGCTCTTCGTCGGCCTCGACGACGCGGTGGTCGAGGGTGTCGCGGCCGGTGCGACCGGCTGGGTGGCCGGGCTCGTCAACGCGCTCCCCGAGGAATCGGTGCTGCTCTTCGAGCGTGCCCGGGCCGGCGATCACGCTGGAGCGCGTGCGCTGTACGACTGGTTCCTTCCACTCCTGCGGCTCGACACCGTTCCGACGTTCGTGCAGCTCATCAAGCTCGTGCAGCAGGAATGTGGCTTGGGCCACGAACGCGTGCGCCTGCCGCGGCTCGCGCTGGCCGGCGCCGAACGCGAGGCGGCACTGCAGTTGATTCGCGCATCGCTGGCGGCACGGCCCAGGCTCTCATGAGCGACGTTCGGGCCATCGAGGTGGTGGATTCGCACACCGCCGGCGAGCCGACACGCGTCGTGATCGGCGGCTGGCCGGTTCCCGACGGCGCTACCGTCGCCGAGCGCCGAGAGACGATGGGGCGCACCCAGGACTACCTGCGCCGGGCCACCATCCTCGAGCCGCGCGGTCACGACGCGATCGTCGGCGCGCTGCTCGTGCCGCCGGATCGTGCCGAGGCAGCCGCAGGCGTCGTGTTCTTCAACGACGCCGGCTATCTCGGCATGTGCGGTCACGGGCTCATCGGCCTGGTGCGTACCCTTGAGCACCTGGACCGCATCGCGCCGGGAGCGGTCGAGATCGACACGCCCGTGGGTCCCGTCGGTGCGGTGCTCGCGACCGACGGCACGGTGACGATCCGGAACGTGACGCCACGCGTCGCCTGCCTCGACGTGACGGTCACGGTGCCGGGACTCGGCCCAGTGACCGGCGACGTGGCGTGGGGCGGCAACTGGTTCTTTCTCGCTAGCCTGCCGGACGAGTCGCTCGCATTCGAGCAGCGCGATCACCTCGTGTCGCTCACCATCCGGATTCGCGAGGCGCTCGTCGCAGCCGGCATCCGTGGCGACGACGGCGGCATCATCGATCACGTGGAGCTCTTCGGCCCACCGACTCTCTCCGATGCCGACTCGCGCAACTTCGTGCTCTGCCCCGGGCGCGCCTATGACCGTTCGCCGTGCGGCACCGGCACCTCGGCGAAGCTCGCCGTGCTGCATGCTCGCGGGGAGCTCGCCGTGGGCGCGCACTGGCGACAGGAGGGGATCGTGGGTTCCTGCTTCGAGGGATGGCTCGCCGAGGAGCGAGGCGTCCTGACGCCCTACATCCGCGGGCACGCGCATGTCACCGGGCGCTCCACGCTGCTGCTCGACCCGGCGGACCCGTTCTGCCACGGCATCGGGTGACGCATCCGGACGTGATCGTGGTCGGCGCCGGCATGGTCGGTGCCTGGACGGCGCTCGGGCTCGCCGAGCGCGGGCTCCGCGTGCTCGTCGTGGAGCGTGCGTTCGCCGGCGCGGGGAGCACCGGGGCGGCCATGGGGCATCTCGTGGTCATGGACGACACGCCGGCACAGCTCGCACTCAGTCGCCATTCGGTGTCGCGGTGGCACGAGATCGCGCCGACACTCGATGCGCGGGCGGAGTTCGATCGGGCCGGTACGCTCTGGCTCGCCGCGACCGAAGATGAACAGCAGGCAGCGGCGGCGAAGTGCGCCCTCTACC
This sequence comes from Gemmatimonadales bacterium, assembly GCA_045803465.1. Lineage (GTDB taxonomy): Bacteria > Gemmatimonadota > Gemmatimonadetes > Gemmatimonadales > GWC2-71-9 > JAGGAG01. Next base: position 10,613 of record JBJMOZ010000325.1, read on the forward strand.
GTGCGGCGGGGCTCGCGGCCGAGGTGCTGGACGCGGCGGCATTGGCGGAGGCGGAGCCGGCCCTCGCGCCGGGACTCACCGGCGGGCTCCGGATCCCGGGCGACGCCATCTGCTATCCGCCTTCTGTTGCACGCGAGCTGCTGCAACGCGCCATTGCGCGAGGGGCGCGCTGCATCACGGCGGACGTCGTCGCCATCGAACACGGCGGCATTCGCTGTGTCGATGGCTCGAGGCACACAGCCGCGCATGTCGTCGTGGCCGCCGGGCCGGACAGCACCGCGCTGGTGCCGGGTCTGCCCGTGATGCCCCGGCGTGGGCACCTCGTGATCACCGAGCGCGGCCCGCGCCTGGTGCAGCATCAGCTGGTCGAGCTGGGCTACCTCCACAGCGCGCACACGCTTGGCCGGGCATCGGTTGCGTTCAACGTGCAGCCGCGTACGACGGGACAATTGCTCGTGGGCTCCTCGCGCGAGCTGGTCGGTTTCGCGGCCGGCATCAACCGTCCGCTGCTCGCGGCGATGTTGACTCGCGCCACGGCGCGCGTGCCCGTGCTCGCATCCCTTCGCGTGGTGCGCTGCTGGACCGGCTTCCGCCCCGCGACACCGGATGCGCTGCCCTTGATCGGCGCGTGGCCGTCGATTCCCGGCGCGTGGGTCGCCACCGGCCACGAAGGTCTCGGGATCACGCTCGCCCCCGCCACCGCCGACCTCATCGTCGCGGGCATCACCGGCGGGAGGCCGGCCATCGATCCATCCCCGTACGACCCGACACGTCCGATGCCTTCGCTGGAGCACGCTGCGTGACGGCGGACTGCACCATCGTGGTCGACGGCGAACCGCGCCACGTGCCCAGTGGCACGTCGCTCGCCGCGGCCCTGCTCGGCCTCGGTGTCGCGGCCTTCCGTCGCGACACCGATGGGCGTCCGCGCGCGCCCGTGTGCGGCATGGGCACGTGCTTCGAGTGCCGGGTCGCCGTGGATGGACGCAGCGGTGTCCGCGCGTGTCTCGTCACGGTGCGCGAGGGCATGCAGGTGGTGACCGCCACGTGAGTGGCACACGCGTCGACGTGCTGGTGGTCGGCGCCGGTCCGGCCGGCCTCGCGGCCGCCACGGCCGCGGCAGTGCGCGGTCGCAGCGTAGTCGTCGTGGACCAGGCCCCGCGGCCGGGGGGACAGATCTGGCGGCATCGCGACGGCGAGCCCGCGCCCGCACGGGCGAGGACCGCAATCGATGCGGCGACGAAGGCCGGCGCGACGTTCACCGCGCGCGCGAGCATCATCGACGCCGACGGTCCCGGACGACTCCTGATCGACTTCGACGGCCATGTCGAGCAGTTGCAGACCTCGGCGCTGGTGCTGGCGACCGGCGCGGTCGAGCGCTTTCTGCCGTTTCCCGGCTGGACGCTGCCGGGCGTCGTCGGTGTGGGAGGCCTGCAGGCGCTCGTGAAGGCCGGGCTGTCGCTCGCGGGTACGCGCGTCGTGCTCAGCGGGACAGGCCCGCTGCTGCTTCCCGTCGCCGCGACGGCGGCACGAAGCGGCGCCACGCTCACCGTGCTCGAGCAACAGCCGTTCACGCGTGTCGCGGGCTTCGGCCTGAGGGCCATCGCCTCCGATCCGGCCAGGCTTGGCGACCTCGTCGCCTATCGCGCGACTGCTCGGGGCGCAGCGTGGCATCACGATGCATGGGTGCTGCGTGCCGAGGGCACCGAGCGCGTCGAGCGCGCCGTGCTGCGCATCGGTGTACGCGAGCTTACGGTTGCATGCGATTGGCTCGGCGCTGCTTCCGGACTCGTGCCACGCACTGATCTCGCACGCCTGCTTGGCTGCACGCTGGCAAGCGACGGAATCGCCGTCGATGCTCGCCAGGCGACTTCGATCCCGGGCGTCTGGGCGGCGGGCGAGTGCACGGGCGTGAAGGGCGATGCCGCCGGCGCCGTCGAAGGCATGATCGCGGGTGCGTGCGCCGCCGGCGATGACGCGCCCTCGCGGAAGCTCGCACGCGCGAACGCCTCCGGCCACGCGTTCGCGCGACGGCTGGCGACGACCTTCGCGCCACGCAACGAGTTGCGGGCGCGCGTGACGCCCGACACGATCATCTGCCGCTGCGAGGACGTGCGGGCCGGCGCGCTCGGCGACGGCTGGACGACGCGCCAGGCCAAGCTCTGGTCCCGTGCCGGAATGGGCGTCTGCCAAGGCACCGTCTGTGGCTTCGCCGGCACGTCGCGTCCGCCGCTCGGCATGCCAAACATCGGGGCGTGGGTCGCCCAGCTCGCTTCGTCGACGACCTCTCCTTCCAAAGGGATGCATGACTCCTGATGAACTCCGGGCGCTGCAGGCGCCCTTGAAGCAGCGCTACCAGCAGGATCCCTCCGCGGCCCTGGTGACGCTGAAGGCGGAAGGGACGCTCGGCGAGGGTGTCACGTGCCGGGTCGAGACCGGACGCGCCATCGCCGAAGCGGGGCTGCATCCGGCCACGGGGGGCACCGGGCTCGCGCTCTGTTCGGGCGACATGCTGCTCGAGGCACTGGTGGCTTGTGCCGGCGTCACGCTCAACGCCGTCGCCACCGCCATCGGCGTGCGTGTCGACGCCGGCCGGATACACGCGGAGGGCGATCTCGACTTTCGCGGCACGCTCGGCGTGTCGAAGGAAGCGCCTGTCGGCTTCCGCACGATCCGGCTGCGCTTCGAACTCGAGAGCACAGCCTCGCCGGAGGAGCTCGCCACGCTGCTCAAGCTCACCGAGCGCTACTGCGTGGTGCTGCAGACGCTGCGGCACTCGCCGGAAGTCACGGCGACCATTCGCGCCGCATGACGAAGGTGGCCGGCGTGGTAAACAGGCATCCACGCGTCTGGCGCCGATGGTCGCCGTCGGCGAACTTGCTTGCATGACCTGCCAGATGAGTCTTCCGACCGCGATCCGCATGGGCGCACTGGCCCTGCTCGTGCATGGCGCGCTCGTGGCCCAGGACGCACCCCTGACACGCGCCGATTCCGTGCTGGTAGGCCGCGTGTTGGCCGCCGAGGATCGTCGGGACGCCTCGGATGCGGCCTTCGCCACGGCGATCGGTCACTCGGATGTGCGGGTGCGCGTCATCGCCAACCGGGCGCTTGGCCGCATCCGCGATCCGAAGTTCGAAGCGCGCGATTCGCTTCCATCGGTCGTGGCGCCGCCGACCTGGCCCGAGCCCGCGTGGCGCCTGCGCTACCGCGCGCTCACGCCGAAGTCGGAGTGCAGCGCGGTGCGGCCCGCCCTCGCCGATAGCGCATGGCCGGTCCGGCTCCGTGCCGCCGCCATCGCGGGCCTGCGCTGCCAGGGAGATACGGCCGTCGTGACGACCCTTCGTGGCTGGATGGATCCCCTGCCCGCCAACGTCGACCGTCGTCCGCCGGGCGGCGTGAGCTGGCACGCCGCGGCGCAGGCGCTACCCTCGCTCGCGCAGCTCGACCCGGCCGCTGCGCGCGCGGCCCTGCCGCGCTTCGCGACGCATCGCGCCTGGCCGCTGCGCCGCGCCGCCGCCCGTGCGGCCGCCGTGCTCGCCGACACCGCGACGCTTCGTACGCTCGCGCGCGACCGCGACGGCAACGTGCAGGAAGCCGCGGTGGAGGCGCTCGCGAAGCTGTCGGAGCATGGGGACGACCTCACCTATCTGTACGTGATCGAGGGACGCCATCCGCAGGCCGTGCGGGCCGCGGCCGTCGCGCTCAAGGGCTCCCCGCGCGACGATGTCGCCACGCAGGCGCGGGCCGCGTGGCGCCGCTGGAGCGCGCACGCGATCGACTCCGAACGCGACGTCCGCGTGGCACTGCTCGAGGCAGCCGGCGACTCGGCCGACAAGGACGTGCCGCTCAATCCGCGCCCGCCACTGCCCGCCGACGCGGTGCGCCTGGCCCTCGGTGCCGAGGAGCGGCTCCGAGTCACGCTCGACCCGGCAAGCGGCGGCGGCGCGTTCGTCGTGCGCCTCCGCGGCGATGTGGCGCCGATCATGGCGGCGCGTATCCTCGCACTGGCCCGGAGCAAGTACTACGACGGTCTCACGTGGCATCGCGTGGAGCACGACTTCGTGATCCAGGGCGGCAGTCGGGGCGACAACGAGTACGTCGGCGATCGCGTCTACCTGCGCGATGAGCTGGGACCGCTGGACCATCCGCGTGGCACCGTCGGCATGAGCACGCGTGGTCACGACACCGGTGACGCCCAGTGGTTCGTGAACCTGCGCGACAATCCGCGCCTCAAGGGCGACTACACCGTGTTCGCCGAGGTGGTCGAGGGCATCGACGTGGTGGACGGGATCATGGAGGGCGACCGGATCGCGCGCATGGAACGCGTCACAGGCCAGCGATGACGGGCTCCGGGCCGGCTGCGTTGCTCGTCATCGACGTGCAGCAGGGTCTCGACGACCCGCGCTGGGGCGAGCGCAACAACCCCGGCGCCGAGCGACGGATGGCAGCACTCCTTGCCGCCTGGCGAGCGGCGAAGTGGCCGGTGATTCACGTCCAGCACATGTCGCAGCACCCGGAGTCGCCGCTCCGCCCCGAGTTGCCGGGTAACGCCCTCAAGCCGGAAGTGCTGCCACGCGAGGGCGAGCCGCTCTTCCAGAAGACGGTCAACAGCGCCTTCATCGGCACGGAACTCGAGGCACACCTGCGTCGTCGAGGCATCGAGCAGCTCGTGGTCGTGGGCCTGACCACCGATCACTGCGTCTCCACTACCGTCCGCATGGCCGGCAACCTGGGCTTCGATGTCGTGGTCGTCGACGACGCCACGGCGACCTTCGAGCGCACCGGCCCCGATGGGACGCAATACTCGGCCGAGCAGATGCATCGGCTCGCGCTGGCGAGCCTCCACGGCGAGTTCGCCCGGGTGCGCTCGAGTCGTGACGTGCTCGCCGAACTGGGCGTGAGCGCCGCCGGCTGAGGGGTGAATGCCCGTGGGAGAAGCGTCGATGTCGGATAGCGTAAAGGTCGCCGGGCTCGCGGTCATGCGCCCGCTCCACGATTTCATGGCGCAGGAAGCGCTTCCCGGCACCGAGGTGACGCCGGAGCAGTTCTGGTCGGCCTACGCCGGCATCCTTCGCGAGCTCATGCCACGGAACGACGCCCTGCTCGCGCGGCGCGCCGCGCTGCAGGCGGAGATCGACGCCTGGTATCGGGCCTACCTCGAGCGGCCCGTCCCCGCCGAGGCGCACGCCGACTTCCTGCGGGAGATC
>JBJMOZ010000116.1:0-20564 GCA_045803465.1 Gemmatimonadales bacterium
CATCAGCTCAAGTAGTTCTTGCCCACTCTGCTCGAGATTGTGATACAGCGCGTAGATGTGACGAATCGCTGCGACCGGAAACAACGTTCCTACTACTGCGACCTCCCCAATACCAAACTGACTCGCTTTCCAATACACCCACGCGATCACCAAGGAGACTGAGCTAGCCCCAAGATCATATCCTATGATACCGCGGACATTTAGATGCCACACTTCACGATAGGGGCGGCCGGAACTTATCGACACTGCGCCTGTCACCAGCCCCACATTCGTTATTACGTAGATCGATGCAACAAGGAAAAACAAAAACAAATCACGTTGCACGTCGGCAGCCGAGACTTGTCCCGCAATTAGGTAAGAGGGAGGTAGATGTCCGCCAAGCGCCAACTGATAGAGCAGAACACCGGAGACAAGCGCGAGCACTCGCTGCGACGTATTGAAGACGGTCTTAGCGACCTCCACACGGCGAACAACCAGACCCACAGCGATTGAAACACCCGTAACAACACCACCCCAAAACGCCCCGAATAGAATTCCCGCGGCTAGATGCACGACAAACGACGTTGAGCCGCCGGCACTCACCCGCATCTTAGAGGGGGACCGGTCCAGCAGAAATGCCACAAAGCAGAAGGTGAGTAGCGTGAGCGGCTGCGGAGACTCACCACGCACGCTCCAAGCGAGCGCCATGAAGGCCCCCGCAACCAGCGCAACACTTGCGACATACGCGTGAATTCTCTTGATCACTCGCCCTCACACATAGGTACGCAACAACATACTTGGGCCCCGGTCGGGCCTAGGCTACAGCCAATCCATGCCTTCATCAATGCCGAGCAGTGCAATGATCCACGCGACCACATTCACTGACTCAGCGCTGCGCGCCTTCGTCATGAGCGTCACCTCCCTTCAGGAAACAGACTTCGTCCCTCAGGAACGGCTAGCCTCGCTATGGCTATCCGTGACGCTCCGCTCAGCGAACCGCTATTCTCCGCTCTCCTTTAGCTTCGACCGGGAACCCGATAGTCCAAGGACACAACACGCGACCGTCACCAGCAATGCCAGGCGAATACCGCCACGCATCAGCTCTACGCCGGCCGCCTCAACTCACTCCACCGATTCGTCGCATCCATCACCGCGAACACTGCCGCGCGCTCCGGACTCTCGCGGATCTCGGCCGTGCCCGTGAGCAGCACCGAGTCGCGGCCGCTCAGGGCCTGGGCCGCGATGAAGACGAACTCACGCTCGAATTCCTTGACCAGCCTGGCACCCTCGAGATGCAGCGTGTTGTCACCGAGCAGCCGGTCGACGACGACCAGCGCCGCGCGGGCCGCCGCTTCGACGCGCGCACGCGGGGTATCGGCCGACTCCTCCTCGGCCGTCTCCGTCTGGCCCATCGAGGAGAGCGTGACCTGCAGCTGCACGCGGTTCGGCTTCCGACCCGAGGTGAAGCTGACATTCTCGAAGAGGACGGCGCGCTGCAGCGACCGCTCGCGCACCACGTCGCGCTCGAGTGCCTCGAGCGGCCGCACCTCGGCGGTCTGCGCGATGCTGATCTTGCGATGGTCGACCTTGACGCCCAGGTGCGCCAGCAGCGCGGATTCGATGTTCCGCACCAGCTGCTTCGGCTGCAGTCCCGACTGCGCGAGCACGTGCACCTCGCTCACCTCGCCAAGCGGCGTCGTGACGACGCGCGCCGAGAGGATGCCCTCGAGGCTCGTGAGCAGGTTCTCCGCGCGGCGCACGCCCCACGGATCGCTGAAGTCGGAGGCCGGCTCGCGTCCCGTCCCGGCGGACGGACTGGCAGGCTGGCGCGAAGGAAATCCGGTCACGTCTGCGTCACCTCATGCTGGCGCTGCCGCAGCGCCTCTGCGATAACGTTGCGCCCGGCGGCTTTCGCGCGATAAAGCGCGCGATCAGCCGTCACGAGCAGGTCGCCCTCTGCGGGTCGGCGCGGATCGAACTCCGCGACGCCCACGCTCACCGTCACGCTGCCGTCAGCGTACCCGAGCCGCCGGCCCACCGCCTCGATCCCCGCTCGCAGCGCCTCGGCGACGCGCGTCGCGCCGGAAAGATCGGTGCGGGTCAGGATCACCACGAACTCGTCGCCACCGTAGCGCGCCGCCACGTCCGACGCACGCACCGCCGCGCGAATCTCGGCGGCCACGGCGGCCAGGATGTCGTTGCCCGCCTCGTGGCCGTAGCGGTCGTTCACCTGCTTGAACTCGTCGAGATCCAAAAACAGGAGCGCGAAGGGCTCGTCGCTTCGCTTGCTCCGCTCGATCTCGTACTGCAGACGCTCCTGCAGCACGCGATAGGTCGCGAGCCCCGTCAACAGGTCGACCGCCGCCGCGCGCATGGCGTCCTCGGCGCGCCGCGACTGGTACGGCGGGCAGAGCCGCAGCGTCGCCCGGCCCTGAGCCGCCGCTTCCGCGAATCGCTCGCAGGTGCCGAAGCCGCACGCGCCGCAATCCCATGGCCGCCCATTCGGGCCGACCCCGATGGCCTCGAGCGTCGCCTCCACCGCACGACGGTCAGGCTCCATCTCCCTGGGACGCACCGTGAACGTGGCGCCCACGCTCGCCAGCACCGCCCGATCGACCACCGGCTGCCGGCTCCGCGGCGGTTCCGTCGCCGCCACCAGAGCGCGCCGCCAGAAGAGGCGGTCCTTCGGGCCGGAGAGCGGATGGTCCAGCACGCCCTCGGTGGCCAGAATGTCCACGAAGCCCAGATCCATCCGGTCCACCACCACCGCCTGCGCCAGCGCCGGCAGCGCCGACAGTCCGCGGATGACCCGGAAGCGGGCCCCGGGCGCTCGGGCCTCGTCGAGCAGCTGCAGCGGCATGCCGCCGGCCGCGCTCAGGTGCCGTCGCCGCTCCTCCGGAATCCTCAGGAAGAAGGCGGGCTGCTCGCGCACCTCCACGCTCCGCATGCGCAGCACCTGCTCCAGCTCGCCGTACGTGATGGCCGCCTCGAGTTCGTTGTTGCCTACCGGCGGCACCAGCCCCACGTAGACCACCGGCAGATCGGCCCCATAGCGTCCGCGCAGGTAGCGCGCTTCGGCGAGCGGCGGCGTCGCGATCGGCGCCAGGTACGGCACCAGCTCGGGGTACTGCGTCGTCACCGCCTGCACCACGGCCGGGTCGGTGGAGCGGATCACGGTGCCCCACGACTCGTCCCGCCACAGGCGCAGGTACTCGGCCGCCACCAGCTCGTCGCCCAGCACACCCCGCGTCACCACCCGAAAGCCCGCCGCATAGCAGGCGTTCACCAACTGCTCCGGCGAGGCCGGGTAGAAGTGCGCCGCCGCCTCGGTCGACAGGATCAGCGCCGCCTGACCTTGGGTCGCCAGCTCCAGCACCCGGCCCATGCCCCCGACCGCCCGGACGGCATCGTGGGGGCAGGCCGGGACACACTCACCGCAGCGGATGCAGGACTCATCCACCACGCGCAAGAGTGGTGCCTCCCCTAGCACCTCGATGGCACTCGTGGGGCAAACCCGGACACAGGCCAGGCATGCGACGCAGCGTTCCGCGTCGATGGTGAAATTCAGCAATGACAACCCCGAAGGGAGGGCAGGACGGCCGTGTTCAGAATATCGGGGCTCGACTTGAGAAATGTCAAGAGATGGACCGGCGCAACGTGTTTCCTTGCTGACGTTTATGGCGGGCATGCCCTCCGACGCAATCACTCCAAATCGAACGCCTTGATCTTGCGGTACAGGGTCCGCTCGCCGATGCCGAGCTGCTCTGCCGCCCGACGGCGATTGCCACGGAACTCCTTGAGAGCAGCGACGATAGCAGCCTTTTCGACCTCGGCCATCGTCATGCCGGGACGATAAAGCACCTCGTCCGGCTCGGGTTCGTCGATCGGGTTGACCGAGATCTCCCCGATCTCGCCCTTGTCGCCAAAGTCCAATATCCGGACACTTGGCCGTTCCTGATCCATGCGTCGCCTCAACTCCTCTACCTGCAAGCGGAGTTCCATAAGGTTCCGGAGCAGGAATTCCAGCTCCGCGCCGCCCACTCCCAGCTCTCCCCGGCCCTGCACGGCCGGCACCCGGGCTGGCAGCATGGTCCCCGCCCCCTCCAGCACGTCGCGGGGGATGTCGCTGGCCCGGATCTCGGCACCCGGGGCGAGGACCACCATCGATTCGATCAGGTTGCGGAGCTGTCGCACGTTGCCGGGCCACGGAGCGCTGACCAGCACCTCCATGGCTTCCGGGGTGATCCCCCGGAAATGCCGGTCGTGGACCTTGGAGAACTCCCGGATGAAGCGGCGGACGAGCAGTGGGATGTCTCCGCGTCGCTCACGCAGCGGGGGGAGATAGATGTTCAGGACGTTCAGGCGGTAGAACAGGTCTTCGCGGAATTCTCCCAATTGCACGGAATCCCGCAGGCTGCGGTTCGTCGCCGCGACCACACGCACGTCGACCTTGATCGCCTGGCTGCCACCGACGCGGAAGAAAGTGCGCGTCTCCAGCACGCGCAGCAGCTTCACTTGGATATTCGCCGATATCTCGCCGATCTCGTCGAGAAAGAGCGTACCGCTGTCCGCCAGTTCGAAGCGACCCAAGCGGCGTTCGGCCGCGCCGGTGAACGCGCCCTTCTCGTGCCCGAACAGTTCGCTCTCGAGCAGCGATTCGGGCAGCGCCGCGCAGTTGATCGCGATGAACGCACGCCCGCGCCGCGGCGAAAGGTCGTGCAGCGCCTTCGCCACCAGCTCCTTGCCCGATCCCGACTCGCCCTGGATGAGCACCGTGCTCGCGACCGGCGCCATCTGCTCGGTGCGCACGAGCACTTCCTGGATCGCGGCGCTCTCGCCCACGATGCCGGTGCGCTCCTGCAGCCGCCGGCGGTCGATGAGCCGCCGCGCGAAGGCGACGACGTCGTCGGGGCGGAGGGGCTTCGTCATCACGTCGGTGACGCGGAGCCGGTCGGCCTTCTCGGGATCGTCGCGGTCGGTGGGCTCGAGCAGCGCGAGCGTGGAGATCTCGTGGTCGCGCGCGAAGGCGGCCAGTTGCTGCGCCGGCTTCTCGTACACGGCGCCGGTGAGCACGACGAGGTCGGGCTTCTCGCGCCGCAGCGTGCCGCGCGCGTCGTCGAGGGCCGAGAAGGTGCCGGTGCCGAACCCTGCCGCTTCGAAGGCGGCATTGAGCGGCACCGCGGTTTCGAGGTCGTCGAGGGTGATCAGGATCCTGTCGGGCATGGCGTCCTAGTGATCGGTTCGTCCTCCCTGTACCAGCTGCACGGCATGCTCCACGAGATCGTCCAGCACGGCGAGGCCGTCGCGCACGCCGCCCGGGCTGCCGGGAAGGTTCACGACGAGCGAGCGGCCGCGTACGCCGGCCACGCCGCGCGAGAGCGCGGCGCGATGGAAGCGTGGATAGACGCTGAAGCGCATGGCTTCGGCGATGCCCGGCGCCTCGCGCTCGAGCACCGCGCGGGTGGCCTCGGGAGTGACGTCGCGCGGGGTGAGACCGGTGCCGCCGGTAGTGAGCACGAGGTCGGCGACGTTGCCGTCGGCCCAGCCGGCGATGGTGGTGGCGATGCGGGTCGTCTCGTCGGGCACGAGCGCGCGCACGGCCAGAAGGAAGCCCCGCGACGCGACCCAGGCGGCGATCGCGTCGCCCGAGGTGTCCTCCCGCTCGCCCCGGCTGCCGGCGTCGGAGACGGTCAGGATCGCGACGCGGAGGGGCATCGGCAGATCAGGCGCCCTTCTTCGCGCTGCCCTCGGTCCAGAACGGACGACTCACCACTTCGGCCGGGATGCGCTCGCCGCGGCACTCCACGTCGAAGCGCGTGCCCACCTTGGTGTGCTCGAGCGGCAGGAACGTCGTGCCGATGCCCGCGCCGAGGGACGGGCTCTGGGCCCCGCTGCGCACCACGTCCACCGGCTTCTCGCCGAGGAAGACGGGGTAGCCACTGCGCGGGATGCCGCGCCCCAGGAGCTTGAATCCGACGAGGCGCCGCGTCACGCCGCGCGCCTTCTGCGACCGCAGGGCCTCGGCGCCCACGAAGGGCGCGCCCTTGTCGAGCTTCACGATCCAGCCCAGGCCGGCCTCGTACGGCGTGATGGTACGGTCGATCTCGTGGCCGTAGAGTGCGTAGCCCATCTCGAGCCTGAGCGAATCCCGGGCGCCAAGGCCGATCGGCGGCGCGCCGGCGGCCAGCAGCGCCTCCCAGATCGCAGCCGTGTCGCCCAGGCGACAGTAGAGCTCGAAGCCATCCTCGCCCGTGTAGCCGGTGCGCGAGATGAAGCACCCGGCGCCCGCGACGCGCCCGGTGTCGAAATGGTAGTAGCGGATGTCGGCGAGCCGCTGTTCCGTGAGGGTCTGCAGCACCGATTCGGCGTTGGGTCCCTGCACGGCGATCAGGCCGACGTCGGCCGAGATGTTCTTGAGCCGGATGTTGGCGCCCTTCTTCTCCTCGACGATGTGCTCCCACGCCGCCTCGATGTTCGAGGCATTGACGACGATCATGAGCTTGTCGTCGAAGCGGTAGACGGTGCAGTCGTCGATGAACGTGCCCTCCCGGGTCAGCAGGCCCGAGTACTGCACCCCGCCCGGCTCGAGCGCCGAGACGTCGTTGCAGGTGACACGATTGACGAAGGCGTTCCGGTCCGGTCCGGTGACCTCGAACTCGCCCATGTGGGACACGTCGAAGATGCCGACGTTGCTGCGCACCGCGTTGTGCTCGGCGATGATGCCGGCGGGGTACTGCACCGGCATCTCCCAGCCCGCGAACGGGACGAGCTTGGCGCCGAGGCGCTTGTGGCTGTCGAAGAGGGGCGTGCGCTGGAGATCGGTCATGAGCTCGCGTCGGTGGTCGTGAGTGGTGGTGGTCGAGCGACAGGCGTCGTGCGTCTGCTCAACCCATCAGCATCGCCATCAGCGCCTTCTGCGCGTGCAGGCGATTCTCGGCTTCGTCGAAGATGCGTGACTGCGGCCCCTCGAGCACTTCTTCCGTCACTTCCTCGCCGCGATGCGCGGGGAGACAGTGAAGGAAGATGGCGCGCGGGTGGGCGAGGGCCATGAGCCCCTCATCGACCTTGAAGTCGGCGAAGGCCTGCTCCCGCAGCTCCTGCTCCGCCTCCTGGCCCATCGAGGCCCACACGTCGGTGGTGACGACGTCGGCACCCGTGACGGCCTCGCGTGGCGATTGGGTGACCGTCACCGTGGCCCGGCCCGCCCACGCCGAGAGCAGCTGCGCGCTGGGTTCGTACCCCTGCGGGCAGGCGATGCGCAGATCGAAGCCCAGCACCCCGGCCGCCTCGATCCAGCTGTGCGCCATGTTGTTGCCGTCGCCGATCCACGCCACCGTTCGGCGGGTGACGTCGCCGAATTCCTCCTGCACGGTCTGCAGGTCGGCGAGGATCTGGCATGGGTGGTTGTAGTCGGTGAGGCCGTTGATGATCGGCACCGTGGCGAAGCGCGCCAGCTCCTCGACGTCGGCATGGTCGAAGGTGCGGATCATGATGCCATCGACGTACCGCGACAGCACGCGTGCGGTGTCGCGGATGGGCTCGCCACGGCCGAGCTGGATGTCGCGGGACGAGAGGAAGAGGGCGCGGCCACCGAGCTCGGCCGCACCGACTTCGAACGAGACGCGCGTGCGGGTGGAGCTCTTGGTGAAGACCATCGCCAGCGTCTTGCCGGCGAGCGGGAGTTCGTCGTACTCGCCCCGCTTCATGCGACCGGCAAGGTCGAGCAGGGCGAGCAGCTCGTCGCGGCTCAGGTCGTCGATGGCGAGGAAGTCGCGCTTGGGACTCACGATGGCTCCGGGGAAGTGCGCCAGAATGGCAGCATACTAGCCGCGGAGCGCTGCGGGCGCGACCCTCTCGGTCAGAGGATGTAGCGGCGCAGGTCGTCGTCGCCCAGCACGGCACTCAGGCGCTGCGTCACGAAGGCCTTGTCGACGAGGATCGCCTTGTCGGGCCACTCGGGCAGGGAGAAGAGCACTTCCTCCATCAGGGTGGCCATCACGGTGTGCAGCCGCCGCGCGCCGATGTTCTCGAGCCGGTCGTTGGCCTGCCGCGCGATGCGCGCGAGCTCGGCGATGGCCTCGGGCGTGTACTCGAGGGTGAACCCCTCTGCCGCCGCGAGCGCCTGGTACTGCCGCGTGAGGGATCCCTCGGGCTCGGTCAGGATGCGGATGAAGTCCGCCTCGGTGAGCGCCTGCAGCTCCACCCGGATCGGGAACCGGCCCTGCAGCTCGGGAATGAGGTCGCTGGGCTTGGAAACGTGGAACGCGCCCGCCGCAATGAAGAGGATGTGGTCGGTGCGCACGTAGCCGTAGCGCGTCTGCACCGTGGAGCCTTCGACGATCGGCAGCAGGTCGCGCTGCACGCCCTCGCGCGAGACGTCGGGCCCCGACGTGGCCCGTTCACCGGCGATCTTGTCGATCTCGTCGATGAAGATGATGCCGTGGTTCTCGACCCGGTCGAGCGCCTCGTTCACGACATCGTCGAGGTCCACCATCTTCTTGAGCTCCTCCTCGATGAGGATGCGCCGCGCCTCGGGCAGCCGGACCGTGCGGCGCCGCTTCCGCTGCGGCATCATCTGCTGCAGCCACTCGCCAAAGCTGAACTCGGGGCTGTCCATGCCCTGGTTGGGCTGCATCATGTCGAGCGGCCCGAAGCTCTGCGAGGTGACCTCGACCTCGACCTGCCGGTCGTCGAGCTGGTTCTCGCGCAGCATCTTGCGGAGCTTTTCGCGCGAGCGCTGGCGGCGCTCCTCATCGTGATCCGGCTCGCGCGGGGGCGCGTCGAGCGGCCTCGGCGCTCCCGCAGCCGGGAGCGGCAGGAGCAGGTCGAGCAGCCGCTCCTCGGCGCGCGCCTCGGCCTGCGGGAACACGTCGTCCTCACGCTCGGTGCGCACCATCGTGATGGCGGCGTCCACGAGGTCGCGCACCATCGACTCCACGTCGCGGCCGACGTAGCCCACCTCGGTGAACTTCGACGCCTCCACCTTGACGAACGGCGCGCCCGCGAGCCGCGCGAGCCGGCGCGCCACCTCCGTCTTGCCGACGCCCGTCGAGCCGATGAGGATGATGTTGTAGGGCGTGATCTCGTCGCGGATGGTGTCGGGCGACTGCGCTCGGCGCCAGCGGTTCCGCACGGCGATGGCGACCGCTTTCTTGGCGGCCGCCTGGCCGACGATGTAGCGATCGAGCTCGGCGACGATCTGGCGCGGGGGCAGCTCCTCCAGCCACGGCGGCGGCACCGGCGCCTCGCCCTCGGGTACCGGGACGGCCGGAGAGTCGTGCGTGGTGGTCATCGCGCCGGCAGCTCGACGAGGGTCAGGTTGCGATTGGTGAACACGCAGATGTCGGCCGCGATCTCGAGCGAACGGCGCACCACCTCGCGCGCGGGGAGCTCGGTCTCGACATACAGCGCACGGGCCGCGGCGAGGGCGTAGTTGCCGCCCGAGCCGATGGCGAGGATGCCGTCGTCCGGTTCGATCAGCTCGCCCGTCCCGCTCAGCAGGAAGGTGTGGTTCTGGTCGGCCAGGCAGAGCAGCGCTTCGAGGTGGCGCAGGATGCGGTCGCTGCGCCAGTCCTTGGCGAGTTCCACTGCGGCACGCTGCAGGTTGCCGGGATAGCGATCGAGCTTTTCCTCGAACTTCTCGAACAGCGTCAGCGCGTCGGCCACGGAGCCGGCGAATCCCGCGAGCACCTTGCCCCCCTTGAGCGTGCGCACCTTCGTGGCCTTCGACTTCACCACGGTATCGCCGATGCTCACCTGCCCGTCGCCCCCAAGGCAGACCTCGCCATTGCGACGGACGCAGAGGATGGTGGTGCCGTGATAGCCGGATCGGGTCATGCGGACCTCGTGACGCGGGGTCAGGCCCGGGGATGGGCCTGCTTGTAGACCTGCTTCAGGCGCTCAACGCTGGTGTGAGTATACACCTGCGTGGTGCTCAGGCTGGCGTGTCCCAGCAGCTCCTGCACGGCACGCAGGTCGGCACCCGCATCGAGCAAGTGCGTGGCGAACGTGTGCCGGAGGCTGTGCACGTGCAGCTCGTCGCCGCCCACCGCATCGAAGAGGCGATGCATGGAGTGCTGGATGCTGCGCGTGGTGAGCCGCCCGCCGCGCTGGTTCACGAACACTGCGGTGGGTGCGCCGCGTGCTGGGATGGCCTCGCGACGCGCCTCGAACCAGCGGCGCAGCGCCGTCGTGGCCCGTCGGCCCAGCGGCACGATGCGCTCCTTGCGTCCCTTGCCGCGCACCTTCACCTGGTCGGAAAGCAGGTCGAGATCGGCGATGTTGAGGCCCGCCAGCTCCGAGAGGCGCATGCCCGTGGAATAGAAGAGCTCGAGCACCGCGAGGTCGCGCAGCGCGACGATCTCGCCGGTGTCGGCCCGCGCTTCGGCGACCTCGAAGAGCTGCTCGGTGCGCGGACGGTCGAGATAGGTGGGCAGGCGCTTGTCGATCTTCGGCACCTTGGCCGACTTCGCCACGGCGTTCTCGATGCCGTGATGCACCTGCAGGTAGCGGAAGAAGCTCCGCACCGCCGACAGCGCGCGTGCCGCGCTCCGCTTCGCGAGCCCCTTCCGCTGCAGCTCGCCCAGGAAGCCACGGATGGCAAGCCGGTCCACCGAGGTCCAGGTCCAGGTGCCCTGATGCCGGCCCATGAACTCGGTGAACGCCTCGAGATCGCGCGCATAGGCGCGCACGGTGTTGGGCGACTGCTGCTTCTCGTGCTCGACGTGGGCGAGGAACTCCTCGACCAGGCCTACAGGCTTCCGCGCCACGACTCGAACTCCTCCCTCGCCCGCGCCACGAGGCGCGCCTTGCGCTGGTCCTTCTTCACCCGGCCCTCGAGCGGGTCGAGGAGCCCGAAGTTGGCGTTCATCGGTTGAAAATGCCTGGGGTCGGCCTCGCGGAGGTAGCGGTAGAGGCCGCCGAGCATGGTGGTGGGGGGCGGAACCGCCAGCGGCTTTCCCTCGAGCCGGCGCGCGAGGTTGATGCCCGCCATGAGGCCCGTGCCGATCGACTCGGTGTAGCCCTCGACGCCGGTGAGCTGGCCGGCGAAGAACAGCGTGTCGTCGTCCTTCGCCGTGAGCGCAGGACCGAGGCTGGCCGGGCTGTTGAGGTACGCGTTCCGGTGGATGCTGCCGTACCGCAGGAATTCGGCGCGTTCAAGGCCCGGGAACAGGCGAAAGACGCGCTGCTGTTCCGGGATGCGGAGCCGCGTCTGGAACCCGACCAGGTTCCACATCTGTCCCGCCGCGTCCTCGCGCCGGAGCTGCAGCACGGCCCACGGCTCCCGGCCGGTGCGTGGATCGGGCAGGCCCACCGGCTTCATCGGACCAAAGCGGAGCGTCTCGCGGCCGCGGCGCGCCATCTCCTCGACGGGCAGGCAGCCCTCGAAGTACGGCACCTGGTCGAAATCGTGGCCCTGATGCTGGTCGGCCGCCGTGATGGCGTCGAGGAACGCCTCGTACGCGTCGCGATCGAGCGGGGCGTTGAGGTAGTCGTCGCCGCCGCCCTTGCCGTAGCGCGAGAGCGCGTAGAGGCGCTCATGATCGAGCGATTCCGCGCTCACGATGGGCGCGATCGCATCGTAGAAGGCAAGCGCACCGGTGCCCAGTCGTGCCGCGATGGCAGCGGCGAGCGCGTCGGACGTGAGGGGTCCCGTGGCCACCACGCCAGGTGATGGCAGCTCCGCCCGCTCCTCGCGCACGACCGTGATGCGCGCATGTGCCGTGATGCGCGCGTGCACCTCGCGCGAGAACAGCTCGCGGTCCACCGCGAGCGCCGACCCACCAGGCACGCGCGCGAGATCCGCGCACGGCAGCAGCAGGCTGCCGAGATCGCGCAGTTCGGCCTTGAGCAGGCCGTGCGCGTTTTCCAGTTCGATGGACTTGAAGGAGTTGCTGCAGACCAGCTCGGCGAGGCGGTCCGACTGGTGTGCCGCGGTGCGGGTCACCGGGCGCATCTCGACCAGCACGACCTCGTGTCCCCGTTCGGCGAGGGCCCAGGCGGCTTCACAGCCGGCCAGGCCGCCGCCGACGACGGTGACGATCACGTCTTCGCCGCGCGCCGCCCCGGTCGGGCTGAACCGCGACGACGCTTGCCACCGCCGCTCGCGCGCTTCGCCGCGAGCAGCTCGATGGCCTGCGCCGCCGAGAAGTGCTCGGGGTCGGCGTCCTTCGGAAGCGACGCGGAGATGTCGCCATGCTTCACGTATGGACCGTACTGGCCCTCGAACAGCCCGATCGGCTGCTCGTCGTCGGGATGGTTGCCGAGGATCTTCTTCGGCACCGGTGCCGCGCGTCGGCCGCGGCCCTGCTTGGGCTGCGCGAGCAGCTCGAGCGCACGCGGGAGGCCCACCGCCAGCACGTCGTCCTCTCCCTTGAGCGACCGGTAGTCCTTGCCGTCCTTGCCGCGGTCGTGCACGACGTACGGACCGAAGCGGCCGAGCCCCGCCTGCACCTTGCCGCCCACCACCGGATGCTCTCCCAGGGTGCGCGGGAGCGACAGCAACCCGAGCGCCATGTCGAGCGTGACCTGTTCGGTCGTGACGCCCTTCGGGAGCGACGCGCGCTTCGGCTTCGGGGCGCCGTCCACCACTTCCCCGAGCTGCAGGTACGGGCCGTACTGGCCCGTGAGCACGTAGATGGGCTCGTTGGTCTCGGGATGCCGGCCGAGTTCGTCGGGGCCGCTGATCTTCTGGCGAAGGATCTGCTCCACCTGCGCCGGGTCGAGATCGGCCGGAGCCGCGTCCTTCGGGATGGAAGCACGCACGGTGCCCTCGGCGTGCTCCACCTCGACGTAGGGGCCGAACTTGCCGATCTTCACCTTGGCGTCGAGCCCGTCGAGCGCCACGGTGCGCGCCTCGGCGGGATCGATGCGCTTCTCGTGCAACTGCACCTGCTGCTGCAGTCCCTCGTCGCCGAGATAGAACTCCTTCAGGTACGGCAGCCACTCGGCCTTGCCGTCGGCGATCTCGTCGAGAGTGTCCTCCATCCGCGCCGTGAACTTCTCGTCGACGAGGTGCTCGAAGTGGTCCTCGAGCAGCGAGGTGACGGCGAACGCGGTGAAGGTGGGCACCAGCGCCTGGCCCGCGCGCTGGGCATAGCCGCGCTCGAGGATCGTGCCGATGATGCTGGCATACGTGCTGGGCCGACCCACGCCGTCGGCCTCGAGGGCCTTGACCAGCGTGGCTTCGGTGAAGCGCGCCGGCGGCTGCGTGGCGTGCGAGACGGCCTCGAGCTCCTCGCACTTCGGCGTGTCACCGACGCGGAGGTTGGGCAGCACGATCTCCTGGTCCTCGAGTGCGGCCTCGGGATCGTCGGATCCCTCGACGTACGCACGCAGGAAGCCCGGGAAGTCGATGCGCTTGCCGTTGGCGCGGAACACCGTGTCGCCGGCCTCGATGAGCGCGGTGAGCGCGGTCTGTCGCGCATCGGCCATCTGGCTGGCGACCGTGCGCTTCCAGATGAGGTCGTAGAGCGCGAGCTCGCGGCCCTCGAGCCCCGTTTCCTGCGGCAGGCGGAACGAGGCGCCGGCCGGACGGATGGCCTCGTGGGCCTCCTGCGCGTTGGCGCTCTTGGTGCTGTAGCGCCGCGGGGCCGGCGGCAGGTACTCGTCGCCGTACAGCTGCTGCACCGCGGTGCGCGCGGCGGTGATGGCCTGCTCGGAGAGGTTCACCGAGTCGGTACGCATGTACGTGATGAAGCCGCGCTCGTACAGGCTCTGCGCGGTGCGCATGGTGTCGCGCGCGCTGAGCCGGAGCTTGCGATTGGATTCCTGCTGCAGGGTCGAGGTCGTGAACGGCGCCCACGGCCGGCGGATGGAGGGCTTTTCCTCCGTGCTCGCGACGGTCCAGGGCTGCGTGATGAGCCGGTCCCGGAGCGCGCCCGCTTCCGTCTCGCCGAGGAGCACGACGTCGCGGCCGGCGATGAGCTTGCCGGTGGTCTCGTCGAAGTCGCGCCCGCTGGCCACCTTCTTCCCCGCCACCAGCACCAGCTCGGCCTTGAAGCCCATGGCCTGGTGACGCAACTGCGCGAGCAGGTCCCAGTAGGTGGCCGAGCGGAACGCGCGGCGCTCGCGCTCGCGCACCACGAGCAGGCGCATCGCGACCGACTGCACGCGGCCGGCGGAGAGACCCCACGCGATCTTCTTCCACAGGAGCGGCGAGAGGGTGTAACCCACCAGCCGGTCGAGGATGCGTCGCGTCTCCTGTGCGCGCACGAGGCGGTCGTCCACCTCGCGGGTGTTGTCGAGCGCTTCGCGGATGGCCTCGCGCGTGATCTCGTGGAACACCATGCGTCGCACCGGCACCTTGGGCTGCAGCACCTGCGCCAGGTGCCACGAGATGCTCTCGCCCTCGCGGTCTTCGTCGGTGGCGAGGATGAGCTCGCTCGCCTCGCTGAGCGCTTCCTTCAGCTCGCGGACGACGCCCTTCTTGTCCGACGGGATGATGTACAGCGGCTCGAAGTCCTGCTCCACGTTGACGCCGAGTCGGGACCAGTCGAGCGCCTTGTACTTGGCGGGAATCTCCTTGGCATCGCCCGGCAGGTCGCGGACGTGGCCCATCGACGCCTCGACGCGATAGCCCGCCGGCAGGAAGTTGCGGATGGTGCGCGCCTTCGTCGGTGATTCGACGATGACCAGCGTGCCGCCGCCCTTCGGCGCGGCCGCGCGCTTGCCGTTGCCGGCCGCCTTGGGGGCAGCCGCCTTCGCAGCCTTGGCGGCGGCCTTCGGCGCGGCCTTCTTCGTGGACTTCTTCGCGGCCGGCTTGCGGTCGCGCGTGGTGCGAGTTGCCATGGGCTCCAGCTGTGGGGATCCGGTCATCGGACCCCTTCAAGGTCTCACAAGAAACGGTGCGGGTCCGGCGGGCGCAAGCGCGGGTGATCGCACCGTGGTACCAACACCCTCACCACCCTGCGGCCGTTCGCGCGAGCTTCAGCACCTCGTCCGCCGCCTGTTCCGCCGTGCGCGGCGGGTCGTTGCGGACCTCCGCATCGGCCCGGCGATAGAACGGTTCCCGCTCCTGCGACAGGCGCCGCATGCGCTCGAGCGGATTCTCCCCGTCGAGCAGCGGCCGCATCTCACCCTCCGCCACGCGGGTAGCCGCCGTGGTCACGAGCGTCTTCAGGAAGATGACGTAGCAGCGCGGCCGCGCCGACTCGAGCGCGCCTGTCTGCGCCGCCCACCCGCCGCCGGGCGAGACCACCGACGGCACGTCGGCGAGCGTCGCTTCCATCGCCTCACGCTCGAGCTCGCGGAAGCGTTGCTCGCCGAACTCGCCGAAGATGCGCGAGATGGGCATCTGCATGCGGCGTATCAGCACCGCATCGATGTCGATGAACGCGGCCCCGAGATGCTCGGCCACGATCCGGCCCACCGTGGACTTGCCGCTGCCGGGCAGCCCGACGAGCACGAGGTGCCGCGTCACGCGGGCCGGTCCGCGGCGTCGGCCGCACGCAGCGCCCGCCAGCGCGCCCCGAGCGCCTCGACGTAGCCGTCGTAGTTGCGGCGCATCTCGCCCAGCGAATCGCCGCCGAACTTCTCCAGCATCGCATCGGCGAGCACGAGGGCCACGAGCGCCTCTGCGATCACGCCCATCGCGGGCACGGCGGTGACGTCGGAGCGCTCGCTCGCGGCCTGCGCGGCGTCGCCACTGGCGAGGTCCACGGTGGCGAGCGGCGACATGAGGGTCGCGATCGGCTTCATCGCCGCGCGCACGACGAGCGGCTCGCCGGTGGTGATGCCACCCTCGAGCCCGCCGGCATTGTTCGACGAGCGCAGGAACCCGCCGCGCGCGTCGCCAGCGGTGGGCGCGGGCTCGGCACCCGACCCGATCGGGTCGTGCACGCTCGAGCCCGGACGCCGCGCGGCCTCGAAGCCCAGTCCGATTTCGACGCCCTTCACGGCCGGAATCGACATGAGCTGCGCGGCGAGGCGGCCGTCGAGCTTCCGGTCCCAGCTGACATGGCTGCCGAGTCCGACGACGAGGCCACGCGCGACCACCTCGATCTCGCCGCCCAGGGTGTCTCCGGCCTTCTTCGCGTCGTCGATGGCGCGCACCATGGCCGTCTCGGCGGCAGGGTCGAGCGTACGCACGGGTGAGGCGTCCGAGGCCGCGTTGAGCGGCGCGGGCAGCGTCGCGGGCATGCGGGCACGGATGCCACCCAGGGAGACGAGGTGGCTGCCGATCTCGACACCGAATTCGGCGAGCAGTCGCTTCGCGAGGGCGCCCGCCGCGACGCGGCTGGTCGTCTCCCGCGCACTGGCGCGCTCGAGGATGTCGCGCGCGTCGACGCGGTCGTACTTGAGGACCCCGGCGAGATCGGCGTGGCCCGGACGGGGGCGCGTGACGCGGCGCCGGCGCAGCTCACCATCGCCCTCGTGCGCCATGACGTCTTCCCAATGCACCCAGTCGCGGTTGGGCACCATCATGGCCACCGGGCTGCCGAGCGTCTCGCCGGCCCGCACGCCGGCGAGCCACTCGATGCGGTCACGCTCGATCTTCATGCGTGCCCCACGCCCGTACCCCTGCATGCGTCGCGCAAGGTCGGCGTCGACCCACTCGGCGGTGACGGGCAGGCCGGCGGGCAGGCCCTCGACCACGATGACGAGGGCCTTGCCATGCGATTCGCCGGCCGTGCTGAACCTCAGGTGCACGCGTTTCTCCACTGAGCGAAAACGAGCGAGCCCGGCGGGCTGCCGGGCTCGCACGATGCCGCTGCCATCGGAAGGACTACTCCGGCGCCTGGCCGTCGTCCACGATGCGCGGCGTGACCAAGATAATAAGGTCGCGGCGCCGCTCCTCGTCGGACGAGTAGGAGAAGAGCTTGCCGACGATCGGCAGGCCACCGAGCAGCGGGATGCCGCTGCGGCTCTTCTTCACTTCCGTCAGCGTGAGGCCGCCGATGACCGCGGTCTCGCCGTCGTTGACGAGGAGCTGGTTGGTGGCCAGCTGCTTCTGGAAGATGAAGCCGAGGTCGGCCGCGGCCAGCGGGACGACGGACGAACGCTCGGTGCGCAGGTTCATCAGGATCTGCCGGTTGGCCGTCACGTGCGGCGTGACGGTGAGCCGGATGCCGGTCTCGCGGAACTGCACCGTGGCGCGCGGCGCCTGGCCGGCGACGGTGGCGGACGACGCGTCCACGACGCGGAGCGGCACTTCTTCGCCGACGAGGATGTCGGCCGGACGGTTGTCGAGCGTCGAGATGACCGGCTCGGCCTGCACGTCGGACAGCTGCACCACCTCGAGCGCCTGCAGGAACGTGGTCAGGTTGAAGCCGCCGAGCGCCGTCGAGAAGACGAGGTCGAGGGCCGACCCGACGATGTTCGCGTCGGCGTTGGCGATCGCCGAGACGGTGTTGCCGCCCAGGTCGATCACGTTCTGCGTCGGCTTGTACGAGTCGCCGGTGGACGGGTCGGTGCGCTGGATGAGCTTGTTGAAGAACTGGTTCTGGCTGCCGAGGTCGTACTTGACGCCGAGCTGCTCGAGGTTGGAGCGGTCGACGAAGACGATCTTGGCCTGGATCGAGATCTGGGGCGTCTTCAGGTCGAGGCTCCGCACGAAGTCGGCGACGCTCCCGACACGGCTCTTGGTGTCGGTGATGATGAGCGAGTTGCTCGCCGTGTCGGCGACGACGCGGCCGCGGCCCTTGGTCAGGATGGACTCGACCGTCTTGGTCAGGCCCGCCGCCTGGGCATAGTTGACGCGCACCACGTTGGTCTCGAGCGGCTCGAGCGAGTCGAGCGCGGCGAGCACCGACGGGGCGTCGACGCGGATGATGCCACCGGGCATCTCCTGCGCGGTGAGGCCCTGTGTGGCGAGCACGGCGGCGAACGCCTGCGGCCACGGCTGGTTCTTGATCTCGGCGGTGACGTCGCCCTTGATGTCCTTGCCCAGGATGATGGTGCGCCCGCTGAAGGCGGCGAAGCCGGCCACGACGTCGGCCACCGACGCGCGATCCCAGGTCACGGTGATGCGGGGCTCGTCGCGCCAGCCGGCGGGCTCCCGGGCGCTGGCGCGCGCGAGGCGCACCGCGGACGACAGTTCCTGCGGGGCCGACGCGGCGCGCGGGAGCGGCGCCTCATCCTCGGCCTCGTCGTCGGGCACCACGGCGGACGCGGTGACCATGCGCGGACCGTGGCCCGCGTCGGACGCCCACGCCTGGAAGTTCGGCGACTCGCCGCTGAACGACACCCGGATCAGGTCGCCCTGCTGCTCGATGGAGTACGGACGCGGCGCCTGAAGGTCGAGCACGATGCGCACCACGCCCGGCTTGAACTGCGAGTAGCGGACATTGGTGATGCCGCCGCGCGTCACGCCGTCGTAGAGCTTCACCTGGCCGTTGCGCAGCGTGGCACCGGCCACGTCGAGCACGAGACGGTCGGGATCGGCGAGATAGAAGTCGCTGACCCGCACGGCGCCCTGCACCTGCATCACGAAGTCGACCCGGCCGGGCGCCGACGTGATGCGTACCGCTGTCAGCTCTCCGGCGGGCGGGGCGGCCGAGAGGGCCGCGGGCGCCGCGCCAGCCAGGAAGGCAGCGGCCAGTACTGCACGGAACACGGGCGTCATTGGGTCACGTCCTCCTGCTTGCGAAGCGAAAGGGTCTCCTGTCGCTCGAATCCGAAATCTTCGATCGTGAACACGACATCCTTCGGGCGGATCTGCGCCACGCGGAGGCGGCCGACCTGGTCGCCGGTGCGCAGCTTGTACCGCTTGGTGGACTTCTTGTCCCGCACGATGGCGACGCTGTTGGCCGCCGACCGCACGTCCTGGTACACGCCGACCAACTGCAGGTCGGAGAGCTCGGGTCCCGCATCCTTGTTGTTCACGAGCGACTGGAACGGATCGCGCGTGCCGCCGCCGTAGCTGTAGGCCTCGCGAAGCACGTCCGACCCGGGATGCGCCGCGGAGTCCTCGAGCGACTGCTCGGGGCCCGTGGCGGCGAGCGTGGCCGCCTGCGGCGCCTGCGCCGCCTGCAGCTCCTGCTCGCGCACCCGGCGCACGGAATCGGCGCGGGCCAGCTCGAGCTGCGCGGGCGACATCGCCGACTCGCCTGCCGGCGCCGACATGGCGGCGACGACGGTGGCCTTCGCGGCGCCGCAGGCGTCGGTGACCGCCGGCAGCGGCTCGCCCTCGGGGCGCTTGGCCGCGAGCAGCTTCCGGCCGGCCGGCGTCTTCTGCAGGGCGGCGCTCACGGAGTCCGCGCAGTTCGTCCAGGCCACCTGTGCGAGCGAATCGGCGGCGTTGCGCGCCTTGCGGACGCTGTCGGTGCGGGCGCGGGCGGCCGCGAACTTCACGGCGGCCTCCTGCTCCGCCTTCTCGTTCGAATCGCCGCCGCCGCAGGCCGCGACGAGCATGGCCAGCGCGAGCGCGATCCAGCGACGGTCAGGTGCCACTGGCTTCTCCCTCCACCTGGGACGACTTCACGTAGGTCCGGATCCGGAACTTGGCCTCGAGCAGCGCGCCGGTGCTGTCGCCCATGACCTTGGCGGTCTGGGACGGAGCGGGCGCGACGGTCACGTCGAACGGCACGATGATCCGCTGCAGCGAGGCGATGTCGGCGAGGAACTCGCCGATCTCGTCGTAGTGGCCCACCACCTTCATGCCGTACATGTGGGTGGTGAACGGCGCCGGTCCCTGGGTCTCCGGCATCGGCGAGACCTCGGCGAGGTTGACCCCGCGGATCTTCGCGCGCGTGCTGATGTCGTCGAGCAGGTTGGGCACCTCGTTGCGCTCCGGCACCAGCCGGCGCATGAGGGCCAGGCTCGAGCGGTAGCCCTCGAGCCGCTCGCGGAGATCCTCCACCGTGCCCTTGGCGAGCTCCTTCTTCGCGCTGTCGGTCTGCGCGTTGAGGGTGGCCACGGTATCCGCGATGGCGGCGAGCTGCTCCTTCTGCTGCTGCACGCCCTTGAGGCCGAGCATGTCGATCAGGCTGCCCGACCAGAAGGCGTAGCCGATGATGCCGGCAAGCAGGATCATGAGCAGGGGCGTCGTGCGCTTGTCACCTGAGATGGCCATCGATCACCTCACCGACTGGCTGAGCGGGACGGTGCGGATGTAGGCCGAATCCGCCGTCGTGTAGTTGGCGCTGACGATGAATGCCGTGACGGGCCGCTCGTTCTCGATCACCGTGGTGACCGACTGCGGCTGCACGTTCTCGATCCACGGCGACGCCTCGAGCTGGCGCAGGAACTTGGTGTAGGCCTGGATGTCCACCGTGCGGCCCGTGACGCGGATGGCCAGCGACGGGGGCGCGGCGTCGGCGGAGGCGGTGTCCTTCGCGCCCGCGGGCACGGCCGGCCCGGCCGGCGCCGTCGGCACCGAGGCGCCGATGTCCACCAGCCAGGTGTAGGCGGGCAGCGCCTGCGACACCTCGTCGAGCACGTGCGACCAGACGTAGCGGTCGCGATCGACGCCGCGGATGATGCCGATCTGCGCGACCAGCGAGTCGCGGATCAGCTCCTGCTTCCGCTTCTGCGCGATGAAGAGCTTGAAGCGCTTGTGCTCCGAGCGCGCCTGCTCCAGCCGCTGCCCACTGTCGGCCAGCGTCGCGGCGTTCTTGACGTAGAGGAAGCCCAGGCCGCCCAGC
>JBJMOZ010000141.1:0-3001 GCA_045803465.1 Gemmatimonadales bacterium
CAGCTTGTCGGTGTACGTGCTCTTCAGCTTCGAGACGCTGCGATGGTCGAGCAGCGTGCGGCAGAGCGGGTGGTCCTCGGCCAGCTTCTCGAGCACTTCCTCGTCGGTGGACGGACCCCCCGAGGGCGTCTTCTTCACCACCTTGAGCTTCAGGCGGTCGAAGAGGATCTCGGCGAGCTGCTTGGGCGAGCCGAGGTTGAAGGGGCCGCCGGCGAGCTCGTGCGCCTTCCTCTCGAGGTCGAGCATCTTCTGGCCCAGCTCCTGGCCCTGGCGCGTGAGCTGCTGCATGTCGATGAGCACGCCGTTCCTCTCCATCGCGAGCAGCACGCCCGACACCGGGATCTCGATGTCGGCGTAGATGCGCCTCAACTTCGCGTCACCCGCGATCCTCGGGGCGATGGCGTTGTGGATCTGCAGGGTGACGTCGGCGTCCTCCGAGGCGTACGCGGTGGCGCGCTCGATGCTCACCTGGTCGAAGGGAATGGACGAGGCGCCCTTCCCCGCCACGTCCGCATACTGCAGCAGGCCGGTGGCGCCGAGAAAACGCGTGGCGAGCGCATCCATGTCGTGGCGCTGGTGGCTCTGCAGCACGTACGACTCGAGCAGCGTGTCGTGCGCGAAGCCGCGCGTGGCGATGCCGTAGTTGCCGAACACCTGGCGGTCGTACTTCGTGTTCTGCCCGACCTTGGTCTTGCCCGCATCCTCGAGCCACGGCCTCAAGCGCGCGAGCACGCGGTCCAGGGGCAGCTGCGCGGGCGCCCCCGCATAGCGGTGGGTGAGCGGGATATAGGCGCCCTCGCCGGGCGCATCCGACATGGAGATGCCGACGATTTCCGCTTGCATGGGGTCGAGGCTCGTGGTCTCGGTGTCGATGCTGGCGATCGGCGCCGCCTCGAGCCGCTTCGCCCAGCGCTCCAGCGCCATTTCGTCCAGGACCGTCTCGTAGTTGCGCGTGTCCACGAAGGGCGTGATGTCGTGGACCTGGTCGATGCCGGCGTTGAGGATGGCGAAGTTGCGGCCCTTCTTCTCCATGGAGCGGGCGCCGGCCGCACGTTGCTCTTCGGTGGAAGTCCCGCCTCCCGGCCCCCTGGTGGGAGAACCCGATTCAAAGGGGAGCGAATCTCCCTTTTCCGGCGCGTCCTCCTTGTTCAGCACGCTGTCGCGCAGCGTGCGGAAGCCGAAGCGCCCGAAGAGCTCGGCCAACTTCGCGTTGTCGGCGCCCATGTCCTGCAGGGACTCCATCTCGAAGGGCAGCGCGACGTCGGTCTTCACGGTGACGAGCTTCCGCCCCGTGGGCAGCCAGTCCTTCACGCGGCGCAGGTTCTCGCCTACGACGCCCTTCACCTCGTCGGCGTGCGCGATCACCCCCTCGAGCGAGCCGTAGGCCTCGATCAGCTTGCACGCGGTCTTCGGACCGACCTTGTCGACGCCGGGCACGTTGTCCACCGCGTCGCCCATGAGGGCGAGGTAGTCGACGATCCGGTCCGGCGACACGCCGAACTTGGCCTTCACGCCGGCGGGGTCGAGCTTGTCGCCCGACATGGTGTTCACCCACAGCACGTTCTCGTTCACGAGCTGCGTGAGGTCCTTGTCGCCCGTGGAGATGACGGAACACCAGCCGCGCTCCGCGGCGCGGCGCACCAGCGTGCCGATCACGTCGTCGGCCTCGACGCCGTCGACCACGACCACCGGCCAGCCGAGCGCGCGGATGGTCTCGATCATCGGCTCGATCTGCACGGCGAGCGGCTCGGGCATCGCCTGGCGCGTGGCCTTGTATTCCGGATAGATGTCGTCGCGGAAGGTCTTGCCCTTGGGATCGAGCACCGCGGCGATATAATCCGAGGGGAAATCCTGCTTCAGCTTGCGCAGCATGTTCACCACGCCGAGGATCGCCCCGGTCGGCTCGCCCGAGGGGCTGCGGAACTCCGGAAGCGCATGGAACGCGCGGTAGAAGTAGCTCGGCGCGTCGACCAGCAGGAGGCGCTTCTTCGAATCGTTCATCTCATCTCGCCAGGAATCCCATGGCCATCAACGCACCCAAGGTCCCGAAACCCTCGGATCCCCAGCTCGTCCGCCGCTCGCAGCACTCGGCGCGCGAGGCGTGGCGCATGTTCGAAATTATCGCAGAGTTCGTCACCGCGACCGAGCGGTTGCCGGCGATCCAGCCGGCGGTCGCGGTGTTCGGCAGCGCGCGCACGACGCCCGAGCATCCGTACTACGCCGTGGCCGAGGACATCGGGCGCCGCCTCTCGGACGCGGGCTTCTCGGTGATCTCCGGTGGCGGCCCCGGGATCATGGAAGCGGTGAACAAGGGCGCGCACGCCGGCCCCTCGCCCAGCGTGGGGCTCAACATCCAGCTGCCGCACGAGCAGGGCGGCAACGCGTTCCAGGACATCTCGCACACCTTCCGCCACTTCTTCGCGCGCAAGGTCATGTTCGTGAAGCATTCGTGCGCGTTCGTGATGATGCCGGGCGGCTTCGGCACGCTCGACGAGCTGATGGAGGTGCTCACCCTCGTGCAGACCGGCAAGATCCGGCGCGTGCCGATCATCCTGGTGAACTCGGCCTACTGGTCGGGGTTGCTCGCCTGGATCCGTAGCCAGCTCGTGAAGGACGGCATGATCGGCGCGCAGGATCCGGACCTCATGCAGGTGATCGACGACCCGCAGAAGATCGTCGACGCGATCTTCGACCACTACCATTCGCGCGGATTCGAGCCCTCGCCCACCGAACTGGAGGCCGAGCTGGCGCTCTAACGTAGAATGAGCCTCGCGAAAGACACCGTCATGCGCACCCTCCTGGCAGTCCTGCTCGCCTCGTTCTTGATTCTCGACGCCTCCGCCCAGTCGGTAGAGCGCCCGCGCCCGCCCGGCACCCGCCCGCTCGAGGAAGCGCCGCCTCCGCCGCCGCTTACCCAGACGGACAAGATCGTCGACCCGGCCAACGAGCCCGTGGTCACCGTGCGCATCGAGGGCGACCAGCGCATCGAGGAGCACCGCAT
>JBJMOZ010000329.1:0-11120 GCA_045803465.1 Gemmatimonadales bacterium
GACGCGGGCACGTTCGACTGGGCCAGCGCCACCTCGAAGCAGCGCTTCCCCGAGTTCTCGTCCCCCGACCCGTCGTATCATGGGCTCGTGTACACCGAGGCGTTCGGCAACCTCGCCTACATCCTCAAGCTTCGCGTGCAACTGCTGCGCGATCTCGGGCCCGCGCTCTCGCCGTTCAACGCCTTCCTGTTCCTGCAGGGACTGGAGACGCTGCCGCTGCGCATCCGGCGCCACTCGGAGAACGCCCTCGCCATCGCTCGCTGGCTGGCCCGGGACAAGCGGGTGGACTGGGTCAGCTATCCCGGTCTCGACTCGCATCCGGAACACAAGAATGCCGCCAAGTACCTCGACGGCGGCTTCGGCGGCGTGCTCGCGTTCGGCGTGAAGGGCGGCGCGGCGGTGGCGAAGCGGGTCATCGACCACGTGCAGCTCTTCTCGCTGCTGGCCAACGTGGGCGATGCCAAATCGCTCATCATCCATCCGGCCTCCACGACGCACGAGCAGCTGAGCCCGGAGGCGCAACGCGCGACCGGCGTCGTGCCCGAGCTCATCCGACTGTCGGTGGGACTCGAGGACGCACGCGACCTCATCGCCGACCTCGACACGGCACTGGCCGCCGCCGCCGAAACCCCGACCACGTCTGGCGCCGCCGTCGGCGCCGGCACACGCTGAGGCATCCTCGCCATGACGACGACCGACGAACTACTGGCCGCGAACGAGCGCTACGCCGCGCGCTTCGACAAGGGAGCCCTGCCCCTCCCACCCGCGCGACGCGTGGCGATCGTGACGTGCATGGATGCGCGCATCGACCCCGCGAAGGCCCTCGGGCTCGACGAGGGGGATGCGCACGTGATCCGGAACGCCGGTGGCCGCGTCCAGGACGCGCTCCGCTCGCTGGTGATCTCGCAGCGCCTCCTCGGCACCCGCGAGGTGGTCGTGCTTCACCACACCGACTGCGGCATGCTCACGTTCACCGACGACGAGCTTCGCGACCAGGTGCGCCATGAGCTGGGCGCCGATGCGAGCCACATCGCCTTCCTGCCCTTCAAGGACCTCGACGAGAGCGTGCGCTTGGACGTCGCGTACCTGCGCGCCTCGCCGCTCATCCCGGCGGACGTGCCGATCCGGGGCTTCGTGTACGACGTGCGGACGGGCACGGTACGCGAGGTGTCCGTCGAGGAGAGCGTGGCGGCATGACGGCGCTCACGCTCGTGACCGAGCCCGCACCGTTCGGTTCGCGTGGCGAGACGCTCGCGATCGGGACCTTTCGCACCGGGCACGGGGCGGTCATCGAGGACGCGGTGCTGCGCTACCGCGTCTTCGGCGACCGCGACGCGGCCCGCCGGAATGGCTGGATCCTGGTGTTCCATGCCCTCACCGGCAGCGCCGACGTGGACGATTGGTGGGAACCGCTTCTCGGTCCCGGCCGGCCGCTCGACACCAGCCGGCACGCCGTCATCTGTGCCAACCTGCTCGGGAGCTGTTACGGCTCGAGCGGACCTGCACGGGTGCGTGACGGGAGCTTCCCCGCCCTCACCTCCGCCGATCTCGCGCGGGCCCACGAGCCGCTCCTCGCCCACCTGGGCGTCGAGCGGCTCGCGCTCGTCACGGGCGGCTCGCTGGGCGGCATGGTGACGCTGCAGTGGGGCCGACGCTCGCCCGTGCCGGTCGATGCGCTGGTGGTCTTCGCGGCACCGGCCGCGACGAGCGCGCAGGCCATAGCGTGGAATGCGGCGCAGCGCATGGCGATCGAGGCCGATCCCAGATGGCGCGACGGTCGGTACCTGCCCGGTCGCGGCCCTACGCGCGGCCTCGCTGCCGCGCGCGCCATTGCGATGATCACGTACCGCTCGCACGTCGAGTTCGGCCAACGGTTCGCGCGCCTTGGCACACGCCGCCCCGGTCACTTCGACGTGGAACACTACCTGCGCCGCCACGGCGAGAAGCTGGTGGCCCGGTTCGACGCGCGATGTTACGTGACGCTGATGGCCGCCATGGACAGCCACGATGTCGGCGACCTCGCCGCAGCCGGGCGCGACACGGCCGAGCGCGTGCGGCGTGTGGTGGGCGTGGGCATCGACACCGACATCCTGTACTTCGCGTCCGAGGTGCAGCACTGGGTCGACGACTACCGCGCGGGCGGTGCCCGGGCGGAGTATGCGGAGATCATCACACCCTATGGGCACGACGCTTTCCTCATCGAGTTCGAGCAGGCGGCGCGCATCCTTCGGAACGCGCTGAGCGGGGAGAAGTAGAACCTCTCCCCGCTCCGAGTCGCGAGCCCGCCGCGTTCACGTCAGATCCAGCCGTGCCGCTCCATGCGGTGCCCCCGCCGCTCCCGCTTCATGCCCTGCCGCATCCGGTACTCGGCGGCACGATCGAGCCGCTTGGCCTTGTGCTCGAAGCCCCGCATGGCGAGCCGCTCGGCGTGGCGATCCATGCGCCAGGCCTCGCGCTGCATGCGGTTGCCCTGGCGCTGCAGGCGCTCGCCCCGGTGCAGCTGGTGGCGCTGGGCGGGCCCGCGCGTCTGGGCCTGCACGCTGCCGGTGAACAGGACGACCGCGCCCAGCGCGACGACGACGAGACGGGTGAAGCCCCTCATGATGCCCTCCCGCGGCCTCGCGCCGCGTCGGTATGTGGATGTCGGTGATGGCGAACCCACGGAGAAGGACGCCGGAGGCACCGTAGCGTTAAACGACGGCGGGGATGCACTCGAATGCATCCCCGCGTCTGTCTGCTGCCCATCATCCACGAATGTCAGCTCAGGAAGCTCTCCAGCGCGCGCGTCCGGCTGACGTGCCGCAGCCGGCTCAGCGCCTTCTCCTTGATCTGCCGCACCCGCTCGCGGGTGATGCCGAGCATGCTGCCGATCTCCTCGAGCGTCATCGGTTCGGGACCGTCGAGGCCGAAATAGAGACGGAGGATCTTGGCCTCGCGCTCCTTCAGAGTCGAGAGCACTTCCTCGATGGACTCGGTGAGCGCGTGCTCGAAGGTGTCGGAGTCGGGGCCCGGGTTCTGGGTGTCCGGCAGGTAGTCGAGGAGCTTGTTGTCCTCGCCGGGCGTCAGGGGGGCATCGAGCGAGAGGTGGTTCTGCGAGATGCTGAGGGTCTTCTGCACCTCTTCCATCGGGATGTCCATGCCCTCGGCGATTTCGGCCGGGGTGGGCTCGCGACCGAGCTCCTGGAGCAGCATGGAGGAACGCTTCCCGATGCGATGCAGCGTGCCGGCGCGATTGAGCGGCACCCGGACGATGCGGCTCTGTTCCGCCAATGCCTGCAGGATGGCCTGACGGATCCACCACACGGCGTACGAGATGAACTTGATGCCCTTCGTCTCGTCGAATTTGTGGGCGGCGCGGATGAGGCCGAGGTTGCCCTCGTTGATCAGATCGGAGAGCGAGACGCCCTGGTTCTGGTACTTCTTGGCGACCGAGACGACGAAGCGGAGGTTGCTGCGTACCAGCTTGTCGAGCGCTTCCGCCTCGCCGACGCGGATCCGCTGGGCAAGGCGCACTTCTTCCTCCTGCGGAATCAGCGGGTAGCGGCTGATCTCGCGCAGGTACTGATCCAGCGAGCCCTCTTCACCGGAACCGGAACCGCGCCGACCGGTTCCGACTTGCATAGGGCGCATGCGACTCACCCTCTTGGGAGGCACGTACGACGAGGCAGCCGAACCTTACTCATCGTCCGGCCCGAAGCGCAACCGCCGAGCGCCAATCTCAGAGATCCACTGCATCGATCTGCGCCCGCTGCAGGCGGCCGGAGTAGTCCACATAGCCCACCTTCGTCTCCGAGTAGAACTCGTAGACCTCCCAACCCCCCTCGCGGTGCCCGTTGCCCGTGGCCTTCACGCCGCCGAACGGCATGTGCGCCTCCGCGCCGATGGTCGGCGCGTTCACGTAGGTGATGCCGTTGTCGAGCGACTCGAGGGCGCGGAACGCCAGGTTCACGTCGCGGGTGTAGAGACTGCTGGACAGGCCGTACTTCACGCCGTTGTTGACCTCGACCGCCTCCTCGAACGAATTCACGCGCACCACGCTCAGCACCGGCCCGAAAATCTCCTCCTGCTCGAGGCGTGAGCCCTGCTTCACGTTCGTGAAGATGGTGGGCTGGAAGAACCAGCCCTTCGCCGTGCGGGCACCCTTCGGCCGGCTGCCGCCGGTGACCAGCTCGGCCCCCTGCTCGTGACCGACCTCCACGTACCGCTCCACCTTCTCGCGCGCGGCTTCGTGGATGAGCGGCCCGACATCGACCTTCGGGCTCCGGCCGTCGCCCAGCCGGAGCTTCTCGGCGGCCTCGGCCACGCGGGCGACGAACTTGTCGTGGATCTTGCGGTGCAGCACCAGCCGGCTGGTGGCCGTGCAGCGCTGGCCCGTGGTCCCGAATGCGCCCCACAGCACGCCCTCGAGCGCCAGGTCGAGATCGGCGTCGTCCATGACGAGCATGGCATTCTTGCCACCCATCTCGAGCGAGAGACGCTTGTGCATGCGCCCGCACGTCTCGCCGATGAGCGAGCCGGTCTCCGTCGAGCCCGTGAAGGAGATCAGCGGCACGCCGGGATGCTCCACGAGCGCCTTCCCCACCGTCTCGCCGCGGCCGTGCACGAGCTGGATGGCCTCGGGCGGCAGGCCCGCCTCGAGCAGGATCTCGACCAGAATGGTGCAGGTGTGCGGCACGTCCTCGGACGGCTTGAGGATGACCGAATTGCCGCAGAGCAGCGCCGGAAACGTCTTCCACGTCGGGATCGCGAGCGGGAAATTGAACGGGGTGATGAGCCCTGCAACGCCGATCGGTCGCCGCATGCTCATGGCCCACTTCGAGCGCAACTCGCTCGGCACCACGTGGCCGAACAGGCGCCGGCCCTCGGTGGCCGCGTAGTAGGCGGTGTCGATGCCTTCCTGCACGTCGCCGCCGGTCTCGGCGACCACCTTGCCCATCTCACGCGTCATCGCCTCGGCGATCTCGGCCTTCCGCGCCGTGAGCAGGTCGCCAACGCGGCGCAGCACGTCGCCGCGCACAGGCGCCGGCGTGCGGGACCAGGTGCGGAACCCCTCGCGCGCCGAGCGGACGGCAGCCTCCACGTCCTCCGCGCCGGAATCGGGGAAGCAGCCGATCAGATCGGTGGTGTCCGCGGGGTTGCGGTTCTCGAAATACTGCCCGGTGCTCGGCGCGACCCACTTGCCGGCGATGAAGTTGCGGAAGTTCGTGGCCATGATCTTCAGAGGAGGTGAGCCGGATGACCGACACCCGGACGGTCGTTGATCAGGAGCAGGTCCAGGCCAGCGTCTTCGCCGCATAGCCGATGCGGGGCAGCACCTCGTGCGCGACGAGCCCGAGGCCCCAGAGCAGGCTCAACAGCGAGAGCACGTGGGCGAGACCGACCCGCGTGTGCCACGAGCGCACGGCACCCCACACGCCGGCGAAGACGAGGAACGCCGCGGCACCCAGATACAGGTAGAGGTTGATGCCGCACTGGTGCGCGTACGGCCAGAACGGCATCGCGACGGCAAGCGCCAGCACGAGCACCACACGGAGCCAGGTCGCCACCGGCTGGCCCGGGCGGGCCACCGGCACCTCGGCGCGGCGGACCGGCGCGCTCGAGGCGCCCGCCGGCGCGGCGGGTGCTGGCGCCGAGCCCGCGGGCATCTTGTCGATCGCCTTGTCGATCGCGGCGAGTTCCTTGTCCCAGTCGCGCGGTGCCGTCATCAGCCGTCCCGCTTGAGCCCGTAGCGCTCGATCTTCTTGTAGAGGTTGGAACGCGGCATCTTGAGCGTGCGCGCCGTCTCCGAGACGTTCCAGTCGTGTTCCCGCAGCTTCTGCACGAGGAAGTTCTTCTCGGCGTCCTGCTTGAACGTCTCGAAGGTATGCGGCGCGGCGGCCATCGGCACCTGGCTCTCGTCGACGGCGGGCAGCAGTCGGTCGACGTCGCCGGCCGAAATGATCTTCGGCGATCCTAGAATCAGCAGGCGCTCGACGGCATTCCGGAGTTCACGCACGTTGCCGGGCCACGGGCGGCGGGCCAGCCGCGCGAGCGCGTCATCGCCGAACCGGCGCAACGGCACCCCGGCCGACGTGGCGATCTGCTCCGCGAAGTACGGCACGAGCACCGGGATGTCCTCGAGCCGCTCACGCAGCGGCGGCACGCGGATCTCCACCACGTTGAGCCGATACAGCAGGTCCTCGCGGAAACGGCCGGCGTCGATCTCGGCGCGCAGGTCCTTGTTCGTGGCGGCGAGCACGCGCACGTCCACCGTGATGGACTTCGAACCGCCGATACGGGTCACCACGCCCTCCTGCAGCACGCGCAGCAGCTTGGCCTGTGCCGCGAGCGACATGTCACCCACCTCGTCGAGGAAGAGGGTGCCGCCATCGGCCTGCTCGAACTTGCCGGCGCGGTCTGCCACCGCCCCCGTGAACGAGCCCTTCATGTGCCCGAACAGCTCGCTCTCGATCAGCTCCGAGGGAATCGCGGCACAGTTGAGCTCCACGAAGGGCCGCTGGCGCCGCGACGAGCCGTCGTGCAGCGCCCTCGCGACCAGCTCCTTGCCCGACCCGTTCTCGCCCGTGATGAGCACGCGGGCGTTGGTGGGGCCCACCTTGGCCACCAGCTCACGAACTTCCTTGAGCGCCGGGGCATCACCGATCATGCGGTAACGCGTCGTCACCACCTCGCGGAGCCGCTCGTTCTCCCCCGTGAGCTCGACGTGACGGAGCGCGTTGCGCACCGTGACGAGGAGCCGGTCGGTGTCGAGCGGCTTCTCGAGGAAGTCGAATGCGCCGCGCTGGGTGGCCTCGACCGCCGTCTGCACCGTGCCGTGACCCGAGATCATGACGACGGTGGCGTGCGGGTCGAGATCGCGCAGGCGCGAGAGGGTCTCGAGGCCATCGATGCCCGCCATCTTCACGTCGAGGAAGGTGAGGTGCGGCCGATAGTCCGGGAACACCGTGATCGCCTCGCCGCCCGAGCCCGCCGCACGCGTGGTGAGGCCTTCGTATTCCAGCACCTGCTTGAGGGCCTGACGAATCGCCGGCTCGTCGTCGACGATGAGCACTCGATGGGTCATGGGGCGGGAAGACTCCAAGGCAGTGGGACCGGGCTCAGGCGGCCAGCGGGCTGACGTGCCGCACGTCGTAACGCGGCGGACCCGAGCCGAGGTGACTTTCCATCAGGTGCAACTCGCCTACACTGAATACCGCCGGCAGCGGTGCGGCGGCTATGCGCTCCGCGGCATCTCGCGGAAGACGCGCCTCGCGCTCTACCCGGGCCAGCGTGACGTGCGGACGAAAGGTCTCCCGCGCCGGCTCGAGTCCCAACGACGTGCAGCCCTGCTCCACCCGGTGCGCGAGCAGCTCCAGCGCCGGCTCGGCGCCCAGCTCCAGCCAGACCAGCCGAGCGCGCGCCCCGCCCGGGAACGGCCGCAGGGCCGTGGGCTCCATCACGAGCATGCCGGTATCCCTCGCGGCCTCATCGAGCATGCCGGACAGCTGCGCCGCGACCTCGGCGGACACCTCGCCGCAGAAGCGCACGGTGACATGCAGTGACGCGGACGACACCCACCGCACCGGCCAGCCTGCCTCGCGCCA
Source organism: Gemmatimonadales bacterium (assembly GCA_045803465.1). Classification (GTDB taxonomy): domain Bacteria; phylum Gemmatimonadota; class Gemmatimonadetes; order Gemmatimonadales; family GWC2-71-9; genus JAGGAG01. The sequence goes on from JBJMOZ010000329.1 coordinate 7,584, forward strand.
CCCCTCCTGCAGCCCGGCGATGGCGTCGACGGTCGATCGCGGCAGCGGCAGCGCGACGAAGAGCCGCATCAAGTGGTCGCGCCCTCGAGCACGGGCAGCAGGCCGCCACGGCGATAGCCACGCGGGTCGAGCTCCACCGCGGCGAAGCCGAGTGCCTTGAATCGATCTTCCACCGCCACCCATGCGTTTCGCAGCAGGTCGAAGTGCGCAGGATCTACCTCCAGCCTGGCGCGTGCATCGTGATGCCGCACACGCAGGTCTCCGGACACGCCGAGGGCCCGGAGAAACGCCTCTCCCTGCTCCACCTGTCGCAGGCGCTCCGGCGTGATCGCGAGCCCATACGCCACGCGGCTCGATAGGCACGGAGATGCGGGCGCGTCCCAGATGGGGATGTCCAGCGACTGCGCGGCGGAACGGACGTCGGCCTTCGTCCAGCCGAGTTCCGCCAGCGGCGACTGCACACCGTGCTGCGCAGCGGCCTGGAGTCCCGGTCGATGCTCGCCGAGATCGTCGGCGTTGGTACCATCGATGACGACGTCGTAGCCTTCGGCCGCGGCCAGCGCGCCCAGGCGCGTCCACAACTCGTCCTTGCAGAAGAAGCAGCGATTGACCGGGTTGGCCAGGTAGCGTGGATCGCCGAGCTCGTGCGTGTCGGTCTCGCGCAACGGCACGTCGAAACGGTGCGCGAGCGTCACCGCCTGCGCGTACTGCACCTCGGGATAGGACGCGCTGCGGCCGATCACGGCCAGGAACCGCCCGGGTCCGAGCGCCCGGCGCCCGGCCACGGCCAGCAGCGCCGAGTCCACGCCGCCCGAGTAGCCCAGCATCACGCGGCCAAGGGCGGCGAGATGGGCCTCGAGGTGAGCGAGATTCGACATGGCCCAAACGTAACCGGCGGCTATCCGAACGGAAACGACGGGCCATGGCACCGTGCGCGTTTGCCGCCGACGGCGGGCCACGCTAGCATCGTGCGCATGGACGGGGACCTCGTCGTATCGCCTGCGCTGGTCATTCCCCTCGGGGAACTCGAGATCCGGGCCACCCGGTCGGCCGGTCCCGGCGGCCAGCACGTGAATACCAGCTCCACGCGCATCGAGGTGGTCTGGGACGTGGCCGCGTCGCCGGTGCTCAGCGACGAGCAGCGCGCCCGACTGCTCGCCCGTCTCGCCACGCGGCTCGACACCAGCGGGCGCATCCGCGTCGTGGCCGGCACGCGCCGCAGCCAGCTGCAGAATCGCGAGGCGGCGCTGGAACGACTCGCCGAGCTGGTGGCGGCCGCGCTCGTGGTGCCGAAGCGCCGCAAGCCCACGAAACCCACGCGTGCCTCGAAGGAACGCCGTCTCACGGCGAAGCGGCAGCGCGGCGCTCGCAAGCGCGATCGACGACACCAGGGCGAGGACTGACGTGCGCCGCCTCACCGTGGATCCCGCCGCGCCCGATCCGGCAGCGATTGCCGAAGCGGCGCTCGCGCTGCGTGACGGCCGGCTTGTCGCCTTCCCGACGGAGACCGTCTACGGGCTGGGCGCCCACGGTCTCGACGCGCGCGCCGTGGAACGCATCTACGAGGCGAAGGGCCGTCCCGCCTACAACCCCGTCATCCTGCACGTGGCCGATGTGCGGGCGGCGCGCATTCTCGCGTCGCACTGGCCCGAGGCCGCCGAGCGGCTCGCGACACGGTACTGGCCCGGGCCGCTGACCCTGGTCCTGCGACGAGCCGACATCGTCCCCGCCATCGCGACGGCGGGGCTGGACGCGGTGGGCATCCGGGTGCCGGCCCACCCGGTGGCGTTGGCCCTGCTGGCCGCCGCGCAGATCCCGGTCGCGGCGCCGAGCGCCAACCGCTCCACCGAACTGTCGCCCACGAGCGCCGAGCACGTCGCCCGCGCGCTGGGCGACCGCGTGGACGTGCTGCTCGACGGCGGCGAGACCACCCTCGGCATCGAGTCCACCGTGCTCGACCTGACCGGCGAGCGGCCCGTGCTGCTGCGCCCCGGACTGCTGACGCGCGAAGAGCTCGAGCTGGTCATCGGCCCCATCGACCTGCCGGCGCAGCAGGCCGAGGGCGACGCGCCGCGTCGGGCGCCAGGCCAACTCGAGCGTCACTATGCCCCACGCGCCGAGCTCGCGGTCGTGCCGGCCGCGGAACTGCTCGAGAGCATCGGGCGCGCGACCGACGCGCTGGTAGGCGTGCTGCCGCGCACGGTGCACGTCGGGCCGCGGGACGGGTTGGTGGTGATCCGCATGCCCGCCTCTCCGCGCCTCTATGCGCATCGCCTCTATGCCGCGCTGCATGAGCTCGACGAGCAGGGCTGCCGGCGCGTCCTGGTCGAGGCGGTGCCGGCGGAGGCCACGTGGGAGGGCGTTCGCGACCGGCTCGCGCGCGCGTCGCACCGCTGAGCGCGGCTCACGGCTGCCGGAGCGGTCGGGCCGGGCGCACTTCCCCGCGATCGAGCGTGCGGTAGCGGATCGCTTCCGCCACGTGCACCTCGGCGATGTCGTCGGCGCCGGCCAGGTCGGCGATGGTGCGGGCGATGCGGATGACACGATGGTACGCACGTGCCGACAGCCCCAATTGCACGATGGCCGTGCGCAGCAGTACCTCGACGCCCGGCCCGATGGGACAGTGGCGCCGTATCTCCCGCACCGACATGTGCGCATTCGCGTACACGCCCGGCAGTCCCGCGAAACGCGCACGCTGGCGTTCGCGCGCGGCCTCCACGCGTGCCCGGATCACCGACGTCGCTTCGGCAGGCTCGGTGCCGGCCAGATCGCGATACGGAAGTGCCGGCACCTCCAGGTGGATGTCGATGCGATCGAGCAGCGGTCCCGAGATGCGACCGCGATAGCGCTGCACTGCGTCCGGCAGGCACCGGCACGCATGCACCGGATCGCCCGCGAAACCGCATGGACACGGGTTCATGGCAGCGGCGAGCATGATGCGCGCGGGATAGCTCAGCGTGATCGCGGCACGACTCAGGGTGACGAGTCCATCCTCCAGCGGCTGTCGCAGCACCTCCAGCACGCTCGGCTTGTACTCGCCGATCTCGTCGAGGAACAGCACGCCGCCATGCGCCAGGCTCACCTCGCCCGGCCGCGGGGGCGAGCCGCCGCCGACGAGCCCGGCATCGCTGATGGTGTGGTGCGGCCCACGAAACGGCCGCGCGGTGACCAGCGCGCGGCCCGATACCCCGAGACCCGCGACGCTGTGCACCTTGGTGGTCTCGAGCGCCTCGGCGAGCGTCATCGAGGGCAGGATGCCCGGCAGGCGGCGCGCGAGCATCGTCTTGCCGGAACCAGGCGGACCTAGAAGCAAGATGTTGTGTGCCCCAGCCGCTGCGACCTCGAGTGCCCGCTTTGCCGCCGCCTGTCCACGCACATCGGCGAAGTCGGCGTCGTCCGGCTCCGAGCTGGCGAGCAACGCCGTAACGTCCTCCCGCACGGGGACGAGCGTGCATTCGCCAGACAGGTGGCGACAGACCTCATCGAGTGTCGTGGCGCCATAGACCTTCAGGCCCTCGACCACGGCCGCTTCGCGCA
>JBJMOZ010000335.1:0-4044 GCA_045803465.1 Gemmatimonadales bacterium
GGGCGGCCCCGCGCCGCCGGGGCCGGCGGCGCCCCGCTGAGGTACGACATGATGGTGCGAAGGATCGTGCTCGCCGCGCTTCTCGGGCTTTTCGCCCGGGGCGCGGCGGCGCAGCAGACCGATAGTGCCGCGGCGCGGCAGACCGATACTGCCTCGGTGCAGCGGACGGATACGGTTGCGGTGCAGCGGGCGGACACTGTGGCCCCCGGTGCGCTGCAGCCGGTGGACCGCATCGTCGCGGTGGTCGGCAACCGGGCGCTGATGCGCTCGCAGCTCGACGAGCAGTTCTATCAGCTCATCGCCTCGCTCGGCGTGACCGGGCCGTCCTCGGCCGCCGACTCGGCCAAGGTGCGCGGCCAGATCATCGAGGACATGATCGACGACGAGCTGATGGTGCAGCAGGCCCTGAAGGACACGACCATCAAGGTGACCGAGACCGAGGTCTCCGAGGCCGTCGAGAAGACGATGCGGGAGATCCGGCAGAAGTATCCCAACGAGTTCGAGTTCCAGAAGGAGCTGCGCTCGGCGGGGTTCGTGAACCTCGAGGAGTACCGCCGCTTCATGGTGGACCAGGCGCGGCGCGACATGCTCCGCTCGCGGCTCACCGAGCAGTTGAAGGAGAAGGGCACGCTCAAGCCCGTGCAGCCGACAGAGCAGGAGATGCGCGCCTTCTTCGACGAGCAGAAGGGCCAGTTCGGCAAGCGCCCCTCGACCATCTCGTTCAAGCAGGTCGTCGTGGTGCCGAAGGCCGGCGAGCGGGCCCGGGCGCAGGCGCGCGCGCTCGCCGACTCGATCACGCGCGAGCTGCGCAAGGGCGCCGACTTCGCGGTCGCGGCCAAGCGGTTCTCCCAGGACCCCGGCTCGCGCGACCAGGGCGGCGATCTTGGCTGGACCCGGCGCGGCGCGTTCGTGCCCGAGTTCGAGAAGGTGGCGTTCGCACTGAAGGTGGGGCAGATCGCCGACCCGACCGAGTCGTCGTTCGGCTTTCACATCATCCAGATGCAGCGCCTGCAGCCGGGCGAGATCAACCCGCGGCACATCCTGATCGTCCCCGAGCTCACCGAGGCCGACATGGACAGCGCGCTGGCACTGGCGCAGCGGGTGTATGCCGAGCTCAAGGCGGGGGCGGCGATCGACTCGCTGCAGCGGCGGTACGCCGATCCCACCGAGGAGCGCGAGGCGGCGGCGACGCCGCTCGACAAGCTGCCGCCGGTGTACGCGCGCGCGCTGGCCGACGCCGACAGCGGCGCCGTCGTGGCGCCCTTCGCGCTCGACCAGCCGGGCGGGCGGCGCAAGTTCGCCGTCGTGCTCGTCACCGAGAAGCGTGGCGAAGGCGAGATCCGCTTCGAGGACGTGAAGGACCGCGTGCGCGCGCTGCTCGCGGACCGGCTCGCGACCCAGAAGTACCTGGCACGACTGCGGAGTGCCACCTACGTGGACGTGCGGGCGAGCTGATGCCCCGCCTCGCGGTCACCCTCGGGGACCCGCGCGGCATCGGCCCGGAGATCGTTCGCAAGGCGCTGGCGCAACGGCCGGCTGCCGACATCACCGTCCTCGGCGCCGATGACCAGGTCGCCGACATTCCCAACGTCACCCGCATCGGCCTCGGCCCCTGGCAGCAGGGGAGCGGCGAGCGTGCCGATCACGCACGCGCGCTGCGTGCGGGCCGGCTCACCGGCCACGCCATCCAGGCGGCGGTGAAGCTCGCGATGGCGGGCGAGGTGGACGCCATCGTCACCGCGCCCGCCAACAAGCACGCGCTGCACCTCGCCGGATATCCGTGGCCGGGACACACGGAGTGGCTGGCGCACCTCGCCGGTGACGTGGACGTGGCCATGATGCTCGCGTCCGACCGGCTTCGCGTGGTGCTCGTGACGACCCACGTGGCCTTCCGCGACGTGCCGGCGCTGCTCACCACCGATCTCGTCGTCCGTACCGGACGCACGACCATCAAGGCGTTGCGCGAGTGGTTCGGCATCGCCGAGCCGAGACTCGCGGTCTGCGCGGTCAACCCGCACGCGGGCGAGTCGGGACTCTTCGGCGACGAGGAGGCGCGCGTGCTCGCGCCGGCGGCCGCGCAACTCGGCGCCGCCGGACCGCTGCCGGCCGACACGGTGTTCGTGCGCGCCATGCGCGGCGAGTTCGATGCCGTGCTGGCGCCGTATCACGACGTGGGGATGACGGCCATCAAGGTGGCGAGTTTCGGCGAGGCCGTGAACGTGACGCTGGGGCTGCCGTTCCCGCGCACGAGCCCCGATCACGGCACGGCGCTCGACATCGCGGGACAGGACCGGGCCGATCCGGCCAGCATGCGACAGGCGATCGAGCTGGCGCTGCAACTCGCCGGGCGAGTGGCGCGAGGCCCCTGACGACACGAGCCCCACGGAGATCCGTGGGGCTCGTGTGACCTGCCATCGGTTGCTCGACTCAGGTCCGCACGCGCGCGGCCTCGTCGCGGTCCCGGTCCTTGCGGCGCAGGCCCAGCAGGCCCAACAGCCCCAGCAAGCCGATGTAGCCCAGCTTGCCCTCGTCGTCATCATCATCCATATCGGTCGTCGTTCGCGCGGGTTCCTGCGCCGAAATTGCCGGCACGGATCCCAGGGCGAGCAGCGAGAGCGCGAGGAGTCCACGGACTCCATGGCGCCGAATCGTGTCGAAGCGCATGACCTTCCCCCTCGGTGCTGCGTACACAGGTGCCCGTGCGGCCTGACCCGGCGGGCGTCGTTCTCGGGGGTACCCGGGCCCGTGGTCAAAGGTGCCTGCCCAGGACCGGCCGGGGTCGAGTTCGCGGCCGGTCAGTCGCCCATGCTCTGCCGCACCTCGATCAGCGGTCCGTCGGACGACGCGAGATTGATGAATCCCCACCTGGGAAATTCGTAGTCCACGATCACGTACAGGGTGATGACGAAGACGGCCGCGAAGCCCAGGGTGTGAAGCCAGTTCCTGGGGCCGGAATGCGTCATCCCGTAGCCGGCGAGCACGCCGCAACACAATACGAGGAAGCAGAGCAGTCCGAAGATCACGCCATGCAGGTGCGCCCGCATTGCGGCCAGTCGCGCGGTCGAGATGTCGAACATGGCATTGAGCGCGGGCAGCAGCAGGAGCGAGGGCGCCACCGTGGGCGCGGCCCCGGTGGCGGCGACCGCCCCGGACCAGATGGCCTGCTGCATATCGGCGGCGCGAGTGAACTCGCGCCGCGCGACGAGTGTGTCGGGCAGGGCACGGTATCCCGCCATTCGCGCGTCCACGTACTGTCGGAAGGACGCCTGCAACGGGCGGCGCGTGCTGTCCGGAAGCAGGTCGAGCCGCAGCCACGCGGTTCCGATTGCGTTCGCTTCCTCGACCAGCAGCTGGCGACGCGCTTCGAAGCGCCCGCCGGCGGCCGCGAACGTGAATGCCAGCAGCAGGCCCATCAGCCCGAACACCGCGCCATCCATGATGTTGAAGCGGGCGGGTTCGACGTCGTGCTTGTCCCGGATCTCCCGCAGGCGCACACGACGCCCCAGCTCCAGCGCGAGCAGGAGGACCACGAAGAAGAGGCTGAAGAAGAGGAAGGCGCTCGACAGCAGAAACAACATCGGATCCTCGCGTGAGGCGGGTGGGCGCGCTACGGCTCGAGCAATCCCAGCAGCCGAAGGTGTGCGTCGAGCTTGAGCTTCTGGCTGGCACGGTTGGCCACCAGCACGGCCGAGGAGCGCAGGATCACGTCGCGCTCGACGAGGCCGTTGGCCTCGAGCGTATGGCCGGTGTCCACGAGGTCCACGATCCAGTGCGACAGCCCGAGCAACGGCGCCACCTCGACCGAGCCGTTGATCTGGATCACGTCCACCGCGCGGCCTTGTGCCGCGAAGTGCTCGCGCGTCAGGCGCGGATACTTGGTGGCGATCTTTGGCGTGATGCCGCCAGGCGGCTCGGGCCACGCCGCGTGCGCGGGCGATGCCACCGACAGGCGGCAGTGCCCGAACCCGAGCTCGAGCGGCTCCAGCACGTCGGGATTGCCCTCGCGCAGCACGTCCGTGCCGGTGACGCCGAGATCGGCGGCGC
>JBJMOZ010000342.1:0-5281 GCA_045803465.1 Gemmatimonadales bacterium
CATCGTGAGCACGCCGGCGAACGGCCCCAGCTCCTGCCGGGCCATCCTGCCGAGCGACATGCCGTCACGCCGCATGGATGCCACGAGGATCACGAAGTCCTGCACTGCGCCCGCCAGCACCACGCCCACGACGATCCACAGCGTACCGGGCAGGTAGCCGAACTGTGCCGCGAGCACCGGCCCGACCAGCGGGCCCGCGCCGGCAATGGCCGCGAAGTGATGCCCGAAGAGCACCCAGCGCTGGGTGGGCACGAAATCCCGGCCGTTGCCCAGCCGTTCGGCCGGCGTCGCCCGGCGCGGATCGAGACCCAGTGCCTTATCGGCGATGAAGCGACTGTAGAAGCGGTAGCCGACGAGGTAGCTGCAGACGGCGGCCACGACGAGCCAGGCGGCGCTCACCGGCTCGCCTCGCGCCAGCGCGAGCACGGCCCAACCCGCCGCCCCGACGAGCGCCACGGCGATCCACAGGAGGGTTTGCATGAGGCGGTAATGTAGGTCGCCGCGGCGGCCGCCTCCACCCGTCGCCTGCTTGCCGACCCCGCCGCCGGGGCGTACCTTCGACACACTCATGTCCATGTCACACTTCGGTTTCGCCGCTAGCCCATGGAAGGCCGCGCCTGAGGCGTTGGGCACCACCATGACGCAGCCGCAGACGCAACCGGTCAGGGAGGGCTTCGCCGGCAAGGTGGCCCTCGTCACCGGGGGTGCCACCGGCCTCGGCCGTGCCATCTGCTACGAGTTCGCCCGCCGGGGTGCGCATGTGGCCTTCTGCTACGTGAACATGCCCGGGCGTGACGTGAGCGAGCAGGCGCTGCTGACCGAGACCTCCATCGGTGCGATGGGGGTCGGTGTTCATGCGGCCCGCTGCGACGTGCGCGACCCGAAGCAGGTGGACCAGTTCGTCGTCGAGGCCGTGGCCCGGCTCGGCGGCCTGCATTTCCTCGTCAACAATGCCGGCATCGCCCACGACGGCGCACTGTGGCGCCTCGCCGACGAAGCGTGGGCCGAGGTGATGGACACCAATGTCACGGGTGCGTTCAACTGCATCCGCGCGGTGGCGCCGGCCTTTCGGGCGCAGCACTGGGGCAAGGTCGTCTCGGTGAGCGCGCATCAGGCCGCGCGTCCCGGCTTCGGCGTCTCGAACTACGCCGCCAGCAAGGCGGCGCTCGAGGGACTCACTCGCGCGGCCGCGATCGACCTGGGCTCGGCCAACGTGAACGTGAATGCCGTCGCCCCCGGCTTCATCCGCACCGAGCGGATGGCCATGCTGCCCGCCGAGGTGGCCGATCGCGCCACGATGCACTCGGTACTCGGCCGGCTCGCCGAGCCCGAGGACGTGGCGAAGGTCATCTCGTTCCTCTGCAGCGAGGACGCGCGGCACGTGACGGGGCAGACGCTCGTCGTCGACGGCGGGCTCTCGGTCGCCTGATTACCCTCACGCCCATCTTGCAGCCCGATTAGTTTTCCGCGTCCCGGCGACCTCGCCGGTCTCTCGACGTGGAAAGGATTCACCGATCGTGGCTTTCCCTCGCCGGTACCTCGGGCTGCTGCTCGCCGGGGCGCTCGGCGTCGCCGCACCCACGGGCGCGCACGCGCAGGACTCGAAGGAATTCCGGGGCCGCGTGCTCGCCACGCCGGCGCTCGCCGGGCTGTCGGTGCCGGTGCTGACGCTTGGCGGTTTCGGCGTCGACTCGGCGTTCGCCGGTGACTCGATGCTGGCCGGCTGGAGCAGCCGCGCCGCCGCGATCACCCGCTTCGACGGCATCCTCGGCGGCTACCTCACCGACAACGCGCCCGACGTGAAGTGGGTGCTGCCCGATGCGCTGCGCCGGATGGCCAAGCGCGCGCCGAGCATCGTGCCCGATCCCGATCGCCTCGGGCACCAGATCATGTCGTCGGAGCAGGTCAGGCGCATTCCCAATCCGCTGTCGTCGCGCCTGCGCCAGCTGGTGGCGATGAGCGACGCGCGCCAGGTGTTCATCCCGTCCGGCCTCCTGCTCAGCCGCGACTCGACGGGCACCGTGCAGGCGGAGCTTGCCGCGCAGCTGGTGGATGCGCGCCTCGGCGACGTACTGTGGCGCACCTACGCGACCGGCAAGGGCCGTTCGCCCGACGCGGCGGTCCGCGCCGCGATCGCGACGATGGTTCCCCCCGAACTGAACCCCTGATGACCACGTACCAGGCCACCCTGATCCGCGGCGACGTCATCGGCCCGGAGATCACCTCCGAGACGCTCAAGGCCATCGAAGCGACCGGCCTCTCGTTCGAGTGGGAGGAGGAGCTCGCGGGCATGGCGGCGGTGGACGCCACCGGCACGCCGTTGCCCGATGCCACGATCGATAGCATCGCGCGCACGGGCCTGGCGCTCAAGGGCCCACTCACGACACCCGTCGGCACAGGCTTCCGCTCGGTGAACGTGGGACTCCGCAAGGCGTTCGAGCTGTACGCCAACGTGCGACCCGCCCGGAGCTTCATCCCGGGCGGGCGGTTCCAGGACGTGGACATCGTGCTGATCCGCGAGAACCTCGAGGGCCTCTACATCGGCAACGAGTACTTCGTGCAGATCGGCGACGACCCTCGCGCCGTGGGCACGTCGATCGCGCTGGTGACCCGCCTCGGCTGCGAGCGCGTGCTGCGCTATGCCTTCGAGTACGCCGTGCGGCAGGGGCGGAAGAAGGTGACGATCGTGCACAAGGCCAACATCCTCAAGATGGTCAGCGGCCTCTTCCTCGAGGTGGGCAAGCAGGTCGCGAAGGAGTACGCCGGCCGCATCGAGTCGAACGACATGATCGTCGACAATACCGCCATGCAGCTGGTGATGAAGCCGGAACAGTTCGACGTCATGGTGACGACCAACATGTTCGGCGACATCCTCAGCGACGAGGTGTCGGGGCTCGTGGGCGGGCTGGGTCTGGCACCGGGCGCCAACATCGGCACGCGCGGCGCCATCTTCGAGGCGGTGCACGGCAGCGCGCCCGACATCGCCGGGAAGGGCGTTGCCAACCCGTCGGCGCAGATGCTCGCGGCAGCGATGATGCTCGACCATCTCCACGAGCTCGATGCGGCCCGCCGCCTGCGCGAGGCGGTCGAGGCCGTCATCGTCGCCGACGGCGTGCGCACCCGCGACCTCGGCGGCACTGCCTCGACGAAGGAGTTCGGCGATGCCGTCGCCCGCCGGGTGGCAGCCTGAAGTCCCCTGCGTCGAATGCGGGCGGCGCGTCCCCGGCCTCGGCTGGGCCGAGCGCTGCCCGGAGTGCCGTTGGCGCCGGGAGCGTCGTGCAAGCCGCCTCGCATCGCGCATCTCCCTCGTCGCTGCGGCCCTGGCGGCGGTCTATGTCTTCTCACGCCTGCGCACCACCTCCACCGGGCGAATCTGGGCCGCACTGATCGTGCTGGCCGTGTACCTCATGGTCCGCCGGATCGCCCAGAAGGTGGCCTATCAGGCGTTGCCGGACGACAAGGCGGCGCCAGGAGACTCGTGATGTCGCATCTGCGGAGCATCGTCGCATCGGTCGTCATGGCCCATGCGCTCACCTCGACGGGTGCCGTCATGGCGCAGACCAGCCTCACCATCTACAACGACGGCCGCGTGCTGGTGCGGCGCAACGTCGAGGCGAACGTGCCGAAGGGCGCCTCGCAGCAGCGCTTCACGCTGGGGCAGATCGAGCCCGGCTCGCTCGTGTCGCTCGACCCGGACGTCGCGGTCGTCGGCACGACGTACGATGGCGACGTGTCGATGGATCGTGCCCTGCGCCGTCTCGTGGGCCGCGAGATCACGGTGGAGCGCCCGCAGCCGGGCGGCGGATACGAGACGTTCAAGGTGACGGTGCTGGGCGTCGACCCCTTCCGCTTCAGGTTGCCCGACGGCTCGGTGGCGTTCGACCATCCCGGCGGCCAGCTGCGGTTTCCCGAGGATGTGGTGACGGTCACGCCGACGGTGGCGGCGTCACTGCAGAGCGCGTCCGCCAAAAAGACGGTCAAGCTGGGCTGGTTCACCGACGGCGCGGACTGGCGCGCGGGCTACGACGTGGTGTTGGACAAGTCACAGGCGCGGATCGCGGGCCGGGCGGTGCTCGAGTCCTCGGCGCTCGCGGTGCAGGACGCCGAGGTGCAGCTGCTCGCGGGCGCCGTGTCGCGCGGGCGGCCGGAGGTGACGGCGAAGGCGCGCCGTCCGATGGCCCAGGAGATGATGGTCACGGCGGACGCCGCCGCCGGCTACGCAGGTGAGCAGCGTGCCGGCGAATTCCACGTCTACACGCTCCCAGGGCGGCTCACGCTGCAGCCGGGTCAGTCCTCGACGGTGGCGTTCTTCGAGCCCGTGACGGCGGCCTACGAGAAGCAGCTGGTGGTGCACAGCGCGATGCCGATCTGGGGTTACATCCCGCAGCTACCCGAGGAACAGCCGGTACCCGTCGAGGTGAGCTACCTGTTCAAGCGTCCACGCGCCTCCGCGTTCGGCGACCGGCCCCTGCCGGGCGGCACGGCACGCCTCTTCATGCCCGATGCGGAGGGTCGCCACCAGTTGGTGGGCGAGGCGACGGTCGGGCATACCCCGGCGGGAGCCGAGTGGGCGCTGTCGGCGGGCGAGGCGTTCGACCTGACCGCGAAGCGCACGCAGACCGAGTACAACGTCGTGCAGGAGAAGGTGAAGGGCGTGGTGCGCAGCACGGCGACGATCGGCTGGAAGGTGGTGCTCGCCAATGCCACCGACTCCGCCGCCGTGGTGGACGTACGCGAGGAGCGCGGCGGCGAGTGGAGCGTCGTGACGAGCTCGGTGCCGGCGGAGCGGCTCTCGGCGCAGGTGACGCGGTTCCGCGTCACGGTGCCTCCGCGCGGCAGCATCGATCTCGTCTACACGGTGCGGGCCACCTGGTGACGGCAGTCACCCTCGTTCACCTCTCGGACCTGCATTTCGGCCGCGACGCCGACCTGGCGCAGATCCGGGCGATCGCGGCCCTCATGCCGTCGCTCGCGCCCGACGTCATCTGCGTGTCGGGCGACCTCACGCAACGCGCGCGGCACGGCGAGTTCCAGGCGGCGCTGCTGTTCTTCGACCGGCTGCAGGCGGTGGCGCCGACCATGGCATTGCCGGGCAACCACGACGTGCAATGGTGGGAGAGCCCCTTTCACCTGTTCGGCACCGAGCGGCTCTACGCGAAGTATCGCCGCTGGTTCGGGCCCGAGCTCACGCCCTCGCTGCAGCGGCCGGGCGTCATCGTCTGCACGGTGCTCACGAGTCACGGTGTCGCAACGGGCTCGATGACGCGGAACCTGAACGACA
>JBJMOZ010000095.1:0-3725 GCA_045803465.1 Gemmatimonadales bacterium
TGACGCGACCGCTCGGGACGGTGGGTCGCGTCAGGGTGTGCCGACGGCGTGCGTTGCCGGAGCGCCGGTGTCCGGGGCCATGGTATTCAGCGTGTCGCTTGGCGGCGTAGTGACCTGCGGCGAGCCGCTGCAGCCGCGCAGCAAGGCAGCCAGCACGAGCAGCGCCACGACCGCGATGATGATCGGCAGCAGCTTGCGCAGGCGGCCTCCCGCGATGCCGGCAGGCGTGGGGGTCGTGCTCTGCGGCTGTCGGGCACCCCGACCGCCGAACTGCGACATGTCACCGATGCCGAGTGCCTGTCCAATTCCCGGAGGGGCCGCGCCGGCGATGGCCTCGCGCTGCGACATGAGCAGGTCCTTGAGGCTGTTCGTATTGATGCCGCCCCGGGACATCAGTTGCCTGCCCATCATGCTCATGACCATCGGCGCGATGGCGCTCAGCACGGCCATGGCCGAGGACTTCTTGATGGTGGCGTGGCCCGCGAGCAGGTCCACGAGTCCGCTCGTGCGCGACCCGAAGAGCGAGCCAAGGAGGGGGCCGCCCATCTTCATCAGGCCATCCATCGAGCTGCCCGAGAAGGCCCCCGCGACGTTGTTCAGCATGCTCCCGTCGAACTTGCCCTGCTGGAACAGGTTGACCATCTGCGTCAGGCCGTTGGCGTCCTGAGCGGACTGCAGCATGCCGGCCAGCACGGCAGGCGCGGCAGCGCCGATGGCCTTCGTGGTGGCCGTCGGTGATTCGCCGGTGAAGGTCGCGAGCCGCTCGATCACGTCGGGCGTGAGATGCTGCCTGGCCGTATCAAGTAGTGACGTGCTCATCAGCGCCTTCCGGGTTCGAAGCTCGGCTGCCTCGGAATTCTGGGCGTACTCGTTGGGGTCGAAGCTAGGCCGTTCCCGACGCCCGCACATCGGCCGATGGGCCATTGTGAAAAAGGCCAATATGAGGATGGAGGCCGGCTGCCGAGCCCTCGACGGCCGGATGGAGCGCAGCGGCCGCCGGCACGGTATCGTTATGCGCCAGACCCCACCCTTCCTGTCGAGCTCCGTATGAGACGATACGCCGCCAACATGCTGCTGGTCCTTGGCCTGCTCGTCGCGGGCGCCTCGGCCGTGGTCGCCCATCTGGCGCGGACGGTCCTGGACGAGGAGGCGTTCAGCAGTCGGGTCGTCGCGGCGCTCGACCAGCCGGCGGTTTCCGCCTACGTGGCGCAGGAGATCGCCACGGGGGTCGTGGCCGCGAACCGTGACCTTACGGGAGTGAAGCCCGTCATCGCCGTACTGGCCCAGGCCGTGGTCAACTCGACGCCGTTCCATGCCGTGGCCAGACGTGGCGCTCGCGAGACGCACGCGTTGATGTTCTCGCAGCAGGCCGAGCGGGTGATGCTGGCCATGCCCGACGTAGGCGTGCTGCTGCGGGGCACGCTCGAGACGATCAGCCCCGAACTCGCCGCCCGCATTCCGCTCAACGTGCGTACCGTGCTGGAGACGCGCGTCACCGGCGCGATCGGAGCCCGCGTGCTGGCCGTCCTGCGCGCCGCGTGGCGCGTCCAGGCCCTGGCGCGCGCCGGTGTGGTGGCCGGACTCCTCCTGATCGTCTGTGCGCTGCTGCTCGCGCCGCGGCGGCGGCAGGCGCTGCTCGACGCGGGCATCGGACTTCTGGCCGTCGCGACCTTGCTCGCGATGCTGGTTCCCCTGGGTCGTGCCGCGATCACGGGCGCCGTCACCGATCCGGCGCTCCGTCCCGTCGTCGCCGAGCTCTGGAGCGCCTTCGCCGGTGACTTGCGCTACTGGGCGCTCGGGCTCGCCGTGATCGCCCTCCTCGTAATGGCGACCGTCGCCGCCATGCTCGAGCCCGCACGCCTGCACGCGGCCGGGCAGATGGGACTGCGGGCGCTGACCGGACGGAACGCGAGCCGATCGCGTGAGGTCGTCCGCATCGCCAGTCTGCTCGCGCTCGGCGCCCTCGCCATCGCGTTCCCGTTGCCGACGCTGTCGGTGCTCACGGTGGTTGCGGGCGGCGTGCTCATCACCGTGACGATGCATGCGCTCGTGGCGCTGATGGCGCCCAACGCCGACGCGATGCACGCCGACGCCCGGCCACTGCGTGTCGCCCCGGCGTTGACGCTGGCACTGGGCGTGATCGCGACCGTGTCGGCGTCGTTCGGCGCGATCGCCCTCGCGCCTCGTCTCGCCTCGTCGACGGCGGTGGCCGTGGCGGGCCCCGTCCTCGAGTGCAACGGCGCCGAAGCGTTGTGCCAGCGGCGCCTCGACGACGTCACCTTCGCCGGTGCCCACAACGCGATGGGCGCGGCCGTAGATCCGCACTGGCTGTTTCCCAACCAGGACGTGGCCATCCCCAGCCTGCTCGCGCTCGGCGTGCGAGCGTTGCTCATCGACGTCGTGCACGGGCATCCGGTGGAGGATCGCATCAAGACGGATTTCCAGAGCGAGGAGCAGCGGAAGAAGTACGAGGTCGCCATCGGCCCGGAGGCCTTCGCAGCCGCAATGCGCGTGCGAGACCGGCTCGCAGGCGAGGGTGGACCCACCGGCCTCTACATGTGCCACGGCTTCTGCGAGCTGGGCGCGACTCCGTTCGACGTCGCGCTCGCGCAGCTGCGGACCTTCCTCGTCGAGCATCCCGGCGAAGTCGTGCTCGTGGTGATCGAGGACCGCGCCGAGCCCGCGGAAATCATTGCTGCCTTCGATGGCGGTGGGCTGGGCTCATACGTGTACGACGGCCCCTGGCGCGCGCCGTTCCCGACACTTGGCGAACTGGTGCGGAGCGGGCGCCGCCTCGTCGTGCTGGGGGAGAACCAGACGGACACGTCATCGTGGTACCACCCCGCCTATGGGGTCATGCAGGAGACGCCCTACACCTTCCACAAGCTCGAGGATTTCTCCTGTCGGCCGAACCGGGGTGATGCGGCAAACCCTTTCTTCCTCATGAACCATTGGATCGAAAGCACGCCGGCCCCGCGTCCGAGCAACGCGAAGCTCGTCAATACGAAGGACGTCCTCGTCGCGCGGGCCCGGGAATGCCGTCGTACTCGCGGCAAGCTGCCGAACGTGCTCGCCGTCGATTTCGCCGCAACGGGCGATGTGGTGGAGGCGGCAGCCGTGCTCAATGGCCTGGTGGCGTCCACGCCGGCCATCGCGGCACCCTCGGCCCTCGTGCCAGTGACGTCGCGACGCCCCTGAAGCGATTCGGTGGGGCGCGCAGGCCTTTCGGTACGCGCAAACCACTTCGGGAGTGACAGACTGGGGGCTTCGCCCTCCGGTCCGGTCAGCCGTGCTCGCTCGCATTCGATCCGCCGCGGTCCTCGGCGTCGACGCCTATGGCGTGGACGTGGAGATCGACATCAGCAACGGCCTGCCCTCATTCTCGACGGTGGGGTTGCCGCAGGGCGCCGTGCGTGAGGGTAGCCAGCGCGTGGCCGCCGCGCTCGCCAATGCGGGCTTCGCGATGCCGCTCCGCCGAATCACTTGTAATCTCGCTCCTGCCGACGTCCCGAAGGCCGGCTCCGCCTTCGACCTGCCAATCGCACTCGGCATCCTTACCGCCAGCGAGCAACTGCCCGGCGACGCACTCGAGGGCGTGTTCGTCGCCGGAGAGGTGGGTCTCACCGGCGACCTCCGCCCCGTGCGTGGCGCGCTGTCGATCGCGGTCTGCGCGCGCGATGCGGGTGCGCAGGGCCTGCTGCTACCTGCCGCGAACGTGCGCGAGG
>JBJMOZ010000122.1:0-7352 GCA_045803465.1 Gemmatimonadales bacterium
TCGCCGTCAGTTCTTCCTGTCCAAGATAGCCGCGCGTGACCCCGAGGCCGCCGATGAAGAGTTCACCCGGCACGCCGACGGGCACGAGCTCCCCACGGGTGTCGAGTACATAGACGCACGTGTTGGCCAGCGGCCGGCCAATCGGCACCGGATGCTCATCGGCGCCCACGTCGTGCATCGTGGACCACACCGTGGTCTCCGTCGGGCCGTACATGTTGTGGAGGCGGCCCTTGGGGATTGCGGCCCGCAACTCGTCGGCCAGTGGATCGGAGAGCGCCTCGCCGCCCACTAGAAGGTGCTGTAGCGCCGCGAGCCCCGCCCGCGCCGGGGCGTCGGAGAGCAGGAGGCGCGCAAGCGAGGGCGTGCATTGCAGGTGCGTGACGCCGTGCCGCGCGATGAGCGATGCCAGTGCATGCTGCTCCGCCGCCGCCTCGCGCGGCTCCAGCACCATGCGCCGCAACCGGTCGAGGTGCTCGAGATGCTCGAGCGTCTGGTCGGTGGGCACGCCGAAGTCGATCAGGCACGCGACCTCATCCACGCCCACCGCGGCGAGCTGGTCGATGCGCGCCAGGCACGACTCGGGCGTGCCGAACAGGCCGCTCGTCTCGTAATAACGTTCGAAACCGTAGTCGAGCACGCCTTCCTTCTCCTCGGGCGTCAGCGCCTCGAGGTCGAGCACGCCGCCCTTCACGTCGTCGCCCGGACGGCGCTTGAGCGCCGGGAACGACCACGCGTACTTGCTCACCAGGTCCACGGCGCTCGCGAGATACGCGCGAAGCGGACCGCGCACCGCATTCTTCACCTGGTGCTCGTCACTCCCCACGAAGGTGTGCAGCATGAGCGTGACGCGCCCCTCGCCCGGATGGCCCGCCTCGCGCCACGCCTGCCGGTAGAGCGCCAGCTTCGCCGAGAGCTCCTCCACGCTCTGGCCCAGCAGGTGGGTCAACAGGTTGAGCCCCAATTGCCCGGCCTGCCGATACGACTCCGGGTTGCCGGCGACGGTGAGCCAGCCGCGAAGCTCCTTCTGCACGGGACGTGGCAGCGTGCGCACCTCGACGGGCCGGCCGGTGACTCCGGGAAAGGCGACCGTCTCGCCGCGCCACAGCCGCCGCACCACGTCGATGTCCCGCATCAGCACGCTCTTGAAGTCGGCGTACGCCTCGGGCCGCAGCACGAAGTCATTGGGCTGCCACCCCGACGCGAATGCGATGTCCACGCGGCCACGCGAGAGGTTGTCGACCACCGCCCACTCCTCCGCCACGCGTGCCGGATGATGCAGCGGCAGCACGACGCTGCCGCCCCGCACGCGCACCCGGTGCGTGACCGCGGCGACCGCCGCCCCCGTCACCGACGGGTTCGGGTAGACGCCGCCGAAGGCGTGGAAATGACGCTCGGGCGTCCACACCGCCTCGAAGCCGCGGGCGTCCGCGAAGCGCGCGCCATCGAGCAGCAGGCGATAGGTGTCCTCGCCGTCGCCACCGGCGCTCGAGAAGTAGAAGAGGCTGAAGGACGGCTGGCGATTGGGCGCCTCGCCGGTGGCGAGCGAGCGGCCCTCTCGATGCACCACGACGGTGTAGCCACGCGCCAGTGTCCACAGCAGCTCGAGCACCGAGATGTCGAACGACGCGCTCGTCACCGCGAGCCAGGTGCCGGGGCGCGTGCCCAGGCGCTGGTCCATCGCGGCCACGAAGTTGAGCACGTTCCGGTGCTCGACCATCACGCCCTTCGGCTTGCCGGTGGATCCCGACGTGTAGATGACGTACGCGAGGTGCTCGGCGCCCGCTGCCGGCGTGGGCGGAGTGCCGGGCTCGGCGTCACACGCCGCGGCCACACCCTCGAAGGTGAGCACCTCGCCCTCGAACGGAGGCAACTCGCCCCGGCGGAGCTCCTGCGTGAGCACAAGTCGAGCGCCCGAGTCGGCCACCATGTGCGCCAGACGTTGTGCCGGATAGTCGGGGTCCAGCGGGACGTACGCCCCGCCGGCGCGCAGCACGGCGAGCAGGCCGATCACGAGCTCGACGTCGCGCTCGAGCAGCACCGCCACCCGGTCGTCGGGCTTCACGCCGCGCGCGCGGAGCACGTGCGCGAGCTGCGAAATGCGCTGGTCGAGTTCCGCATAGCTCAGCGAGCGGCCACGGCACACGAGCGCCGTCCGCTGGGGATCGAGCCGCGCGCGCTCGTGCACGAGCTGGTCGATGGTGCGACTCTGGTCGATCGGCGTATCGGTCGCGTTCCATTCGGTGAGGAGCGTGCGCCGTTCGGCGTCCGCCAGGATCGGCTGCTCGCCGAGGGGCCGCTCGCGATCAGTGCGCACGCCGCGGACAAGCCGCGTCAGCCGCTCGGCGAGGCCCGCGGCAGTCTCGGGACTGAGGCGGGCGGCATCGTAGAGCAGGCGCCCGCGGCTGCCGTCGGTGCCGATGACGAACGTCACCTCATTGCCTTCACGCGTCGTTGCCTGGTCGGGCTCGCGCGCGAGCACGATGGCAATGGGAAGCGAGCGTCCACTGGCGTGCGGCAGCGCGCGCAGCCTGGGCTGGCGCAACGGCAGGTCGGTCGCGAAGGTGAGCCGCCGGCGCACCTCGCCCAGGTCGGTCGCAATGCTCGCGACCAACGCCTCGAGCGTCGCATCGAACGACATGCGAAGGCGCACCGGTACCGACGCGGCGAACCACGCCTGCAATCCGTCGGTCAACTCCACGAGCGCGGGGTCTTCATACGAGACGCTGAACTCCGAGCGCCCGCGCAGGCGGGCGAGCAGGCCCGCCACCAGGGCGATGGCAACGTCGGACGTGCTGTGCCCCGGAACGACCGGAAGGGACGAGAGGTCGAGCGGCACTGAGCCGGTATCCCTCGAGCCACCCGAGCGCTCGGGGAAGGGCAGGGTCCCGGGCTCGCATGCGCCGAGCTGCTCGATCCACCAGGCCTCGTGCTTCACCGTGCGTGCGGTGGCCGCCGTCAGTCGCGCGGCCAGCGTGTCGGACAATCGCAGCAGGTCGCCTTCGCGGAGGCCGTGGCGCACCAGCGCCTCGCGTGCCGAGAGCGTCTGGCCGTCGAGGGCGCGAAAACGCGGCACCAGCACATCGTCGGTGCCGGTGGCGATCGTGACGCCGTCGTCGCTGACTGCGGCGATGGTGCCCGGCGGCAGCGTACTGCGGCGACCGAGCGGAGCGAGCGTCGGCACCACCAGCACGGCATCGCCGAGGAGCGCCTTCGCGCTGACGAGCGGGTTGGCGTACTGGCCGTAGTCGAGGCCGCGCACCAGCGCACACAACTCGGCGGCCGGTCGGGTCCACTCCAGCGCACCAGCCGCAGGGGGCCGGTCGTGCCGGCGGCTCAGATGCTGCGGCCGCTCTCCGGTGCCCGTGGGCAGGCGGTCGGCGTCCAACGCCGTGAGCACGTCGGCGAACGACTCGATGCCCGCCTCGAAGCAGCGCGTGTTGAGCGTGAGGGTCGTCTCGCCGTCGGCGATCGGGAAGCGCCGCTCGGCGACGATCGCGCCCGCGTCGGCGTCCCCCGTCATCAGGTGCCAGGCGATGCCGTGTTCACGCTCGCCCCGCATGACGGCCCAGGCGGGCACATTGAGGCCACCGTGCTCCGGTAGCGGTCCGTCGTGGAAGTTGATGGCCGCAAGTCGGGCCCGCTCGAGCAGGTCGCGCGGGATGAGTTCGAGGTTGCCGACGCTGAGCAGCACGTCGAACGACCGCAGGTCCGTCGCCTCGCGCAGCGCCGGCGACCCGGACAGGACGCGCAGTCCCGACGAAGTCGCCCATGCGCCGATCTCGGGCGAGCCGGTCACGATCGCGAGAATCGTGTGGCCCGCACGACGCAACGCCTCGCCGCAGTGCACGAGCAGCGACTCGTTGCCGATGATGACGAAACTCTTCGTCGACATGACCGATCCTGAATCGACGGGGGAGGCGATGCGCCAGCCCTGAAGGGCGACGCGCGGGCCTGCGACCTCAAACTACATGATACCAAGCACTTGCGACATGAGTTCTGCGCATCGGCCTCTGCCTGGCTCGAGCGCTCGTGGCGCGAGCGGTCAGCCAAGCTCGCCGACCCAGAGCCACGGGTCTTTGACACCCCGATCGGAGTGCAGAAGATGGGCCATGCGACCGGCTTCGCGGCCTGCTCACGACGGGCGAGCACTCGGACGCCCGAGGGCGCGGCGTTCCGAAACATTGAGTCGGGACGGTGTACCAAGAATCGATGGTTGCTGGTGACAATGTGCAGCGATCCTGAGACAGTGTGGAATCGGTGCCCGGGGCCGCAACGGCGGCTTCGATTGGGGTGGTTGAGGAGATGGTGTCGTAAGACTTTGCTTCGATGTTACTTACGCCGTTGGCTGATGCATCGTATAATTGGATTCGCGTCAGGGCAGGGTATCGAACATCCGAAGGTTGTGTCAAAGTTGATGACACCATGGGGCGGACGATCGGTGGCCGATTAATTGCACCTCGGGAGGGGCGTCCTCACATGCCGACCATGAAGACTGACGTCCCGCACATCTTCTCGGTGGATGTGGAAGAGTATTTCCACGCCCTTGCCTTGGCGCCGGCTGCCCCGCGTTCGCGCTGGGGCAGCCTGCCGAGCCGCGTCGAGCAGACCACGGGCCTGCTGCTCGATGCGCTCGACCGCTACGGCGCGCATGGCACCTTCTTCGTGGTGGGCTGGGTCGCCGAGCAGTGTCCGCGGCTGGTGCGTCGCATCGCGGATGCGGGCCACGAGGTGGCCTCCCACAGCCACTGGCATCGTCAGGTCTTCACGCTCACGCCGCAGGAATTCCGGAAGGATCTCCGGGTCTCCAAGGAGGCGCTCGAGCAGATCACCGGGCGTGCGGTGTACGGCTTCCGCGCGCCGGCGTTCTCGATCATTCCGGGCACCGAGTGGGCCTTCGACGTGCTGCTCGAGGAAGGGTTCTCGTACGATTCGAGCCTCTTCCCCATCCATCGGCCGCGCTACGGTTACCCGGGCGTGCCCACCGATCCGTATGCCATCCGCCGTCCGTCGGGCCTGCTCGTGGAACTGCCGCCCGCGACGACCACCATTGGCGGAATGCGCATTCCGGCCGCCGGCGGTGCGTATCTACGCCAACTGCCCTTCGCGCTCACCCGGCGCGCCTTCCGCGAGTACAGCGCGCGCGGCGTATCGGGCGTCTTCTACGTGCATCCGTGGGAAGTGGACCCCGGCCAGCCGCGCCTCGACGTCGGCTTCATCCAGCGCACCCGGCACTATCGCGGGCTCGACCGGATGCTCGGTCGCGTGGAGCGCCTGCTGGAGGAGTTCAGCTTCACTTCGGTGCAGCGCGCCCTCGACTTCGACGCGCTCCTCGCCGCGGCCGCGTGACCGCGGCCGCCGTGGCGGTCGCGGATGTGACGCTCTTCTCAGGATCGGCCGCAGAGTGGGATGAGTTCGTGCGGCGTCAGCCGCACTGGACCGCGTTCCACCTCCATGCCTGGCGCGATGTCGTCGCGACGGTCTTCGGGCATAAGACACCTTTTCTCGCGGCACGCGATCCTGCCGGTGAGCTCGCCGGCGTCCTTCCGCTCGTCCTCGTGACCAGTCCCGTCTTCGGTCGTTTCCTCGTGTCCATGCCGTTCGTGAACTATGGTGGACCCTTGGGCTCGCCGGACGCGGTGCGCGCACTTGCCGACGAAGCCGTACGCCTGGCCGATCACGAAAAGGTGAAGCTGCTCGAACTGCGCAGTCGCACCGAGCTGCCGCTCGACCTGCCGGTTTCGCACCGGAAGATCACCGTCGTGCTCGACCTGCCCGACACGAGCGAACAGCTCATGAAGAGCTTCGAGGCGAAGCTCCGCAGTCAGGTGCGCCGTCCGGCGAAGGAGGGCATCGTGGTGAAGTTCGGCCGCGACCAGCTCGCGCCCTTCTATCGTGTCTTCGCGCAGCACATGCGCGATCTCGGCACCCCCGTGCAGCCGCGCAAGCTCTTCACGGCGCTCGCGGATGCGTTCGGCGACGATTTCTGGGTCGGCTGCGCCTGGCTCGGTGACGTCCCCGTCGCGGGCGGCTGCGGTTTCCGTTGGGACCGCGAGTTCGAGATGACCTGGGCCTCGTCGCTGTACGCCTACAACCGATTGTCGCCGAACATGGGGCTCTACTGGGCCTTCATGGAGCGCGCCGTGCAGGAAAAGCTCGAGCGCTTCAACTTCGGGCGCTGCTCGCCCGGCGTCGGCACGCACCGGTTCAAGAAACAGTGGGGCTCGCGCGACGAGCAGCTCTGGTGGTACCAGCACGGCGCCGGAGCCACGAACACGCCATCGCCCGACGATGGGGCGTACAGTTGGGGGCCGAGACTCTGGCGCAGGCTGCCGGTACCCCTCGCCAACCTGCTCGGCCCACCGATCGTCGCCGGCATTCCCTGAGCGCGGTGCCGCGCAAGCAGCTTCCGGTCTTCAGCCCCGTCACGGTCGGCTCCGTCGCCGCCGCCTTCATCGCGTCTGCGACGGGCGGTGAGCGCGCGCGCTCCCGTGTGCTGGAGCTGGTCCGCGCCGAGTATGGGCCGCGAGACCTGCTGCTGCTCGACAGCGGCACGAGTGCGCTGATGCTGGCGATGCGTGCCGTGCGTCGTGAGGCGGAGGCGGCGGGGCGGGCGCCGCTTGTGGCGCTGCCGGCGTACGGTTGCTTCGACCTGGCGACAGCCGCAGTGGGCGCGGACGTGCGCGTCGTGCTCTACGATCTCGACCCCGCGACGCTCGGTCCCGACTGGCCGTCGCTCGAGCGAGCGCTCGCACATCGGCCGGCGGCCGTCGTGGTGGCGCACCTGTATGGCGTACCGGTGGATGTTGCGCGCGTGGCGCGCCTTGCGGCGACAATCGACGCCGTGGTCATCGATGATGCGGCGCAAGGCGTGGGCGCATCGATCGCGGGTCGGCCGCTCGGATCGTTCGGCTCGCTCGGCATCCTGAGCTTCGGTCGAGGCAAGGGCCGCACGGGTGGCGGGGGCGGAGCATTGCTGGCGAACGATGCGCGCGGCGCTGACCTGCTGGCACGCGTGCGCGGCGAGGTGGCCGCGCCGGAGCGTGGCCTCCGTGCGGCCCTGATGCTCAAGACCCAATGGCTGCTCGGCCGGCCTTCGTTGTACTGGATCCCGGCATCACTGCCATTTCTGGGACTGGGCGAGACTCCCTATCGCGCGCCGCATCCGGCGTTGTCGATGGCGGCAGCGAGCCTTGGAGCGCTCGCGGCCGCGTGGGACGACAGCATGCGGGAGATCGCGCGACGGCGCGAGGCCGCCGCTGCATGGCGTCGCGCGAACGCCCTGCAGGAATGGAGCTTGCCGGAAAGCGACGCCAAGGGCGCCGTGCGCGGCGAGTTGCGCCTGCCGGCCTTGT
>JBJMOZ010000175.1:0-5477 GCA_045803465.1 Gemmatimonadales bacterium
CATCTCGGGATAACCGAATCGGGACGACTCGGCCGCGACCACGATGTCGCATGCCGTGGCCAGACCAGCCCCACCGGCCAAGGCGCGTCCCTGCACGATGGCGACGATCGGGCGTGGGAAAGTGCGCACGCGCGACAGCAGCGTGCCGAGTCGCAGCGCGTCGCGCTCGTTCGCCGCGGGATCGCGGTCGGCGGAAGCGAGAAGCTCCTGCAGGTCGGCGCCCGCGCAGAAATCGGGACCGGCCCCGCTCAGCGTGACGACGCGCACGCTGGCCGCCAGCTCGGCGGCGTCGAGCGCCTCGTGCAGTGCGTCGATGAGCGGAAGACTCAGCGCGTTCCGCTTCGCGGGACGAGCGAGCGTGAGCGCCAGCACGGGACCGTCATGCCGGACCTCGAGATCGCTCACGAGCGGATCACCGGGGCTTGTCGCCCCCGAGCACGTACTTGAGCCCGCCGGTGAACGTGATGAATGCGCCCTCGCGAGGATCCGAGCCGAGGATGCCGACGAGCCGCAGGTCGATGTACGGCACGAGGCGCGCCGTGAACGTGCGATACTCGAATCCCCCGCCAAACACGACACCCGCCTTCGTCTGCGAGCCGTAGACGAGGCTGTCGGGCAGCGACCTCGGGTTCTGCGCCTTCAGGTTGAACGCGCCACCGCCGATGAGCATGTAGGGGACGAACGACGACGTTTCCGGATAGAAGGAGAACACGGCGGATACCGAACCGCCGATGATGTCGAGGCCACCGTCCACCGTGTTGTCGACGTCCCGGGCGTGCGTCATGTACTGCCCGTCGAACTGCAGGCCAAGGGGCCACTCCTCCGGGTGGTACCGCAGCGTGCCGCCGAGCGTGTAGCCGACCTTGTACAGCTCGATGTCGTCTTCCGTGGCGGTCGGCAGGCTCGCGCCACCGAACCCGCCGATGTCGATGCGCGTCTGCGCCACCAATGGCCCCGCCCCGACCAGCATGCCCAACATGAGACCCAGCACGCGAACCCGATGTCCCACGGTCTCCTCCTTCATGAAGCGATGGTGGTCAGACGGCACCCGCCGCATCGAGCGGCGGCAGGACAAAGGGCCCCAGGTGCGGCCCGGCATACCGGGAAGTGACCTGCAGGAGGAATGCCACCATGTCCCGGGTCTCCTCGGCGGTGACGATGGCGTCCACGAAGCCCCTGGCAGCCGCGAAACGGGCGTCGAGCTGGTGGTCGTAGTCCGCACGCATCAGCTCGACCTGCTTTCGCACCGTCTCGGGCAGGGGGGCGCCCGCAGCCTGGGCCTTCTGGATCTCGGTGCTGTGCACCGCCATGACGGCCGCTTCGCCCTCCATCACACCCATGCGACCCGTCGGCCAGCTGACGATGAAGTCCGGATCGAACCCCTGCCCGGCCATGGCGTAGTAACCCGCCCCGGAAGCATGGTTCACCGTGAGCACGAGCTTCGGCACGGACGCGGTGGCCATCGCCTCGACGAAATGCGCCCCGGCCCGGATGATGCCGGAGTGCTCGGCGTCGGCACCAACCATGAAGCCGCTCACGTCCTGCACGAACAGGATGGGCATGCGCTCGCGGTTGGCCGTCTCGATGAAGAACGCCACCTTCTCGGCGCTTTCCGTGTAGATGATCCCGCCGAAACGCGGTCGCTCGCCGGGCTTCCCCTTGATGATGCCGCGCGCGTTGGCAATGACCGCGACCGGCCAGCCCTCGATGCGCGCGTGCCCGCAGATCATCTCGCGCGCGACGTCCGGCTGGAACTCGTCGAGCTTGCCGCCATCGAGCAGGCACTCGAGCACCTGGCGCGCATCGTAGGACATGCGGTGGTCCTGCGGCAGCAGCGCGTACAGATCGCCCGCCGGCCGCGCGGCCGCGACCGACTTCGTGCGCGCGTGCTGCACACCGCCCGTGCGTGGCAGCCGTCCGACGTAGTCACGGATGCGCTGCAGGCACTCGGCATCGTTCGCGGCGCGATAGTGCGCCACCGCACTGATCTCCGTATGCGTGCGGGCGCCGCCAAGCGTCTCGCCGTCGATGGTCTGGCCGGTGGCGCCTTTCACGAGATTGGGCCCGCCAAGGCCCATGAAGCTCGTGCCGTCCACCATGAAGATCACATCGCTCAGTGCGGGCAGGTACGCCCCGCCCGCGATGCAACTGCCCATTACCGCACTCACCTGCGGCACGCGCAGGTACCGGCGCATGAGCGAGTTGTAATAGAAGATGCGGGCCGCGCCGTATTGCCCGGGGAAGACCCCTCCCTGATAGGGCAGGTTCACGCCAGCACTGTCCACGAGGTAGATGATCGGGATGCGCTGGCGCATCGCGATCTCCTGGGCGCGCAGGATCTTGGTGATGGTCTCCGGCCACCAGCTGCCGGCCTTCACGGTGGCGTCGTTCGCCACCACCACCACTTCGCGCCCCTCCACCATGCCCACGCCGGTGATGACGCCGGCGCCGGGCGCCTGGCCGTCATAGCGATCATGCGCCACCAGCAGGCCCACCTCGAGCCACGGCGCCCCGGTGTCGAGGAGGCCGGCGACCCGCTCGCGCGGCGAGAGCTTGCCCTGCTCGTGCATCTTCTGCACGCGCGCCTTGCCGCCGCCCTCGCGCAGCTTCGCGGCCAGCTCCAGATAGTCGTCGGTGGCGGTTCGCAGGCGCGATGGCGCGGCGACGGGCGCGACGGGCTTCGTCGGTTTGGTCGGGCTCATCCGGTCGGAGGCTCGGTCGTGAGAAGGATCATGCGGCCAGCAGCAGTTCGGCGACTTCGAGCACGTCGCGCGCCCGGATGACGTCGCGGTCGGCGTGCACGCCATACGGGTCGAGCAGCACCACGTCGAGACCGGCGGCCCGCGCGCCGACGACGTCCACCTCGTACAGGTCGCCGACGTAGATGGCATCGTCGGGCGCGACACCCATGCGCTCGAGCGCGAGCGCGAAGATGCGCGGATCGGGCTTCTCGATACCCACCTCGCCCGAGTCGATCACGATCTCGAAATGCGCGAGGAGCCCGCACGCGGCGAGCGCCGAGGCTGCCCGGCCGTCGCTGTTCGACACCACGCCGAGACGGTAGCCGGCGGCGCGCAGCCGCTCGAGCGCGCCGCCGATGCGCGGGTCGTTCGTCGCCCACAGGTGCTGCTGCTGGTGCATGTCGAGCAGCGTGTCGCGAAGCGCGTCCATCCGGTCCGCCGGCACGCCCACACGCATGAAGAGCTCGACCAGGAAGGCGCTGCCCCGCTCCCGGTCGGTGCGCAGGTGCTGCTGCTCCATGGCGAGCGCGGCGGGTCCGGCCGCCGCCTCCAGTTCCGCAGCTGTCAGCGGAATCGCCAAGGCGTCGCCCACGCCCGCCGCCAGGCGGGCGTAGTCGAGATGGACGAGGGTGTTGCCCGCGTCGAACAGGACGGCAATGGGCCTCACCGGAACCGCAGCAGGCCGGCCAGACCCGAGATGCGCTCCACCTGTTCCCGCCCGTAGACGACGTTCACCTCGACCCGCTGGCGAAGCGCCTCCTCGATGGCGTCGTCGATGACGTCCACCACGGGCAGCGGCTCTCCTTCACCGCGGCAGTCTGCCGCGGTGAGCGTGAGGCGCCCGCTCTCGGTGCAGCGCCAGCCCGGCATCGAGGCATCCGAGGACACGAGCAGGGTGCGCACCTGCCCGCGCGCGAGCGCGCGCAGCGTGTCGCGCACGCCGTTGACCGCCCAGCCCTCGCCCTCCTTCGCCTCCACCAGTTCGAGCAGCGTACGCTCCTCCGCCCGCTTGTGCGCCTCGCGCACTTCCAGCGTGGCGGCATGGACCTGCGCCGGCGAAAGCTCCTTCGGGTTCAGGCGCGCGGATCCGAAGAGTCGCTCGTGCAACGACGCCTGGAGAAATGGCGCCAGTGCCGTCGCATCGGTGCCCGTGCCGGCCAGGACGACGCCATGCGCCGGCTCACGTCGGTCAAGCGCCAGCAGCTCGCGCGCGACGGTCTCGTAGTGTCGCTGCTTCTCCTGGCGGATGCGATTGTTGTAGGTATGCTCGCCCCAGCCCGGGCCATCCTGGTCCCCGCGGAAACGGCCGCCGCGCGTGCTGTCGGCGGTGATGTCGAGCACCTCGTTGGCACCCGACGCCGATACGGCGAAGACGCGCGCACTGGTCCGGTCGACCACCACCGTGTAGATCCGCCCGAACTCCTCCTCGGCACCCACCAGCTCCCGGACGAGTGGCGTGCGATCGATGGCCAGACGCGACCGGTGCACGAAGGGCAACGGCACCGCCTCGAAGAGCTGGGCACCACGCGAGGCGAAGATCGCCACACCGTGCGACGAGGGGAGGTTCTCAGGTGCGCGCAGCCAGTCCAGCACACGCGCGAGATCGGCCGACACGGCATCCGCCGCCTGCCGGTCCAGCCCGAGTCTCGGCAGCGCCTCCTGCAGCGCGCGCACCCTGTTCTTCACCTTGATGAGGTACTTGCCCCGGACCCGGTCCCTGGGCTCGAGCTTGAGGTAGCAGGACACCACCCGATGGTCCCCTGGTCGCACCGCGGCGAGCCGCTGCAGTGCCTCCTGCACCGATCCGCCGCGCCGTGCCGCGGCCTTCGTGTCACGCCTGGTTGCCATCCACGCCTCCCGTTCCGGTCCTCCGACTGAGGGCGAAACCTGCCCACCCCGACGGATCCGAGCAAGCACCTTGCGCAGTCCTCAGGCCGCCGTCGGCGTCACGCGCTGGCGGGCGGCCTCGAGGGCCTCGGCGTAGGTCGCGAACACGCCATCCGCGCCGAGCTCGTCGAGGAGGCCCGCTCGCTCGAGCACCTCATGCACGTCGCTCACGAGGCCCGACAGGAGCACCGCCGACCCCTCCTTGCGGCTGCGACGCACCAGGTCGCGCAGGGCGTGGATGCCGGTGCTGTCGATCGTGGGCACACGTCGCATGCGGACGATCAGCACCTTCGGCGAGCGACCCGTGCCGGCCATCGCGTCCTTGAACGCGGTCGCGGCGCCGAAGAAGAACGGTCCGTTGATGTCGTAGACCTGCACGCCCTTGGGCACGACCAGCGCGCGCCCCCGCGCCCGGGCCAACTCCGCCTCGGGGTCCTCATCGTCGTGGAACTCCTCCGAGAACGCCGTCACGCCCGTCACTTCGCTCATGCGCTTCATGAAGAGGAACGCGGCGAGCACGATGCCCACCTGCACGGCCACCGTGAGGTCCACCAGCACGGTGAGCACGAAGGTGGTGACGAGGAGGATCACGTCGCCCAGCGGCGCGCGGAGCTCGCTGCGGAAGGTGCGCCACTCGCTCATGTGGTACGACACCACGGCGAGAATGGCGCCAAGCGTCGCCATCGGAATCAGCGACGCGTACCGGCCCAGGAACAGCGCCACGAGCAGGACGAAGATCGCGTGCACGATGCCGGCCACCGGCGTCCGCCCGCCGTTCCGCACGTTGGTGGCCGTGCGCGCGAGGGCTCCCGTGGCGGGAATGCCACCGAAGATGGGCGACACGACGTT
>JBJMOZ010000152.1:0-6715 GCA_045803465.1 Gemmatimonadales bacterium
GGCCAGCGCCGCCTCGATGGAGTCGACATGCGTACCGAGCTCGGCGACGACGGCCTCGAGCCGCGCCTGGTAGTCGCTGCGCACCTTGTTCCGCACCGCCTCGGGTGCACGGCTCCCGGACTGGTCGAGTTTTGCGAGCCACTGCTCGTACTTCTGCCGCTGCTGCAGCAGCTGGTCCACCTGAGCGAGGGACGTATCGACCTCAGCCATCGCGGTTTCCCTCTCTGAGGAGCTCCAGGGCGGCGATCTGCCGCCGGGTCAGGCGACGCACCCGGCCGAGTTGCCGGGCCGTGAGCAGTATCCGAGCAGCGTGCTCGAGGCTCTCCATCCGGATGCGCGCCATCGCGAGATCCGGTCCCCACGTCACGGCGCCGTGGTTGGCCAGCAGCACGCCATGATGAGCCTTCACCAGCGGTTCGACCAGGTCGCCGAGCGCGGGGGTGCCGGTCTGCGCGTAGCGCACGATCGGCACGGGTCCCAGCAGGATCACCGTCTCGGCCAGCACGTCGGTCTCGAGCTCCAGCCCCGCGACCGCGAACCCGATGGCCGTGGGCGGATGCGCATGCACGACCGCGCCGCACGCCGGACGCTGGCGATACACCCGAAGATGCAAATCTAATTCGCTCGAGGCACGCCGAAACCCTCGCTGGTGGCGACCGTCGAGGGACACCTCCACCATGTCGCCGGCGGTGAGCTCCGACTTG
Source organism: Gemmatimonadales bacterium (assembly GCA_045803465.1). Lineage (GTDB taxonomy): Bacteria > Gemmatimonadota > Gemmatimonadetes > Gemmatimonadales > GWC2-71-9 > JAGGAG01. The sequence goes on from JBJMOZ010000152.1 coordinate 705, forward strand.
AGCAGTCCGCGTGGCGTGACGAGGATCCGGTTCGGCCCGAGGCGCACCGAGACGTTGCCGTCGCCACCCGCGATCAGGCCCGCCTCCCAGAGGCGACGCGCCGTGAGGGCGAGGGCCCGGGCCGCGTCGCGCGTGCGCACGCTCAGGTCGCCCGTCGGAAGGCGACCTGCCCGCGCACGATCGTCAGCTCGGCGCGGCCGGTGAGCTCGCGGCCCGCGAACGGGGTGTTCCGGCTCTTCGAGAAGAAGGTCTCGGGCTGCACCGTCCACTTCACCGTCGGGTCGATCACCACGAGGTCGGCCGGCGCGCCGGGCAGGAGCGTGCCACCGGGCAGGTTGAAGATGCGCGCGGGCGCCGTGCTCATGCGGTGCAACAGCTGCGGCAGGGTCAGCAGGCCGCGGCCCACGAGCTCGCTGATGGACAGTCCGAGCGCGGTCTCGAGGCCGATGATGCCGTTGGGCGCGTCGTCGAACTCGCGCTCCTTGGCGTCGTAGTGGTGCGGCGCGTGGTCGGTGGCCACGCAATCGATGGTGCCGTCCTTGAGTCCTTCACGGATCGCCTCGACGTCCTCCGCCTCGCGAAGCGGCGGATTCATCTTGGCGTTGGTGTTGTAGCCCACGCACGCCTCGTGGGTGAGCGAGAAGTGGTGCGGGCAGGCTTCGGCCGTCACGCGGACGCCGCGTTCCTTGGCCCGCCGGATCAACTCCACCGACCCGCGGGTCGACATGTGGCACAGGTGCACGTGCCCGCCCGTGAGTTCGGCGAGCAGGATGTCGCGGGCCACCATCACCTCTTCCGCCGCCGCCGGGATGCCCTTGAGACCCAGGCGCGTGGAGACGATGCCCTCGTGCATCGAGCCGCCGGTGGCGAGCGACATGTCCTCGCAGTGATCGGCGACGGGAATGCCGAACGTCTTCGCGTATTCGAGGGCGGTGCGCATCATGTGCGCGGTCGCAACGGGCTTGCCGTCGTCGCTCACGGCCACCGCGCCGGCACCGACGAGCTCGCCGAACTCCGCGAGCTGCTGCCCCTTCTGACCCAGCGTCACCGCACCGATCGGGTACACGCGCGCCTTCGCCGCCCGCTGCGCCTGCGCGATGACGAAGCCGACCACGCCCTGGTTGTCGCACACCGGGTCGGTGTTCGGCATGGCGCAGATGCTGGTGAACCCGCCGGCCACGGCCGAGGCCGAGCCGGTGGCGATCGTCTCGAGATCCTCCTGGCCCGGCTCGCGCAGGTGCACGTGCACGTCCACGAGGCCCGGCGCCACCACCTTGCCACGCACGTCGAGCGTGTCGGCGCCGTCGGGCGTGCCGATGTTGCGGCCCACGGCGGTGATGCGCCCGTCCTCGAGCAGCACGTCGGCGAGGTCGTCCGTGCCGCGCGACGGATCGATGACCCGCCCGCCCGTCAGCAGCAGCGGCCTCATGCCTCACCCCCGCCCTGCTGCGTGGCGTCCGGCGATCCGCCGGCCAGCAGGTAGAGCACCGCCATGCGCACCGCGACACCGTTGGTGACCTGCGGCAGGATGACGCTGTGCGGGCCGTCGGCGACGCCGCTGTCGATCTCGACGCCGCGGTTCATGGGGCCGGGATGCATGATGACCAGGTCCTTGGGAGCCCGCTCGAGGCGATCCACCGTGAGGCCGAAGACGCGGTTGTATTCGCGCAGCGAGGGAATGAAGCCCGACTGCATGCGCTCGAGCTGCAGGCGCAGCACGTTCAACGCATCCGCCCAGGCGATGGCATCCTCGATCCTGGGGATGACGGTGACGCCGAGCTCGGTGACGTTGCGCGGCAGCAGCGAGGCGGGGCCGCACACCGCCACTTCGGCGCCGAGTTTCGTGAGGCCCCAGATGTTGCTGCGGGCCACCCGGCTGTGCAGCACGTCGCCGCAGATGGCCACCTTGAGGCCCTCGATCTTCCCGAACTTGTCGCGCAGCGTGAGGATGTCGAGCAGCCCCTGGGTGGGGTGCTCGTGTTTCCCATCGCCGGCGTTGATGACGTTGGAGCGGATGCGCTTGCCGAGGAACTCGGCCGAGCCGGAGGAGTGGTGGCGGATGACGACCATGTCGATCCGCATCGCCTCGAGGTTCCGCGCCGTGTCGACGAGTGTCTCGCCCTTGCTCACCGAGGAGCCGCTCGCGGCGATGCTCACCGTATCGGCCGACAGTCGCTTCTCGGCGAACTCGAACGAGATGCGCGTCCGGGTCGACGCCTCGAAGAAGAGGTTGACGATCGTCCGGCCGCGCAGCGCCGGCACCTTCTTGATCTGTCGCTCGCTGACTTCCTTGAACGGCTCCGCCGTGTCGAGGATGAGCCGGAGCTGATCGGCCGAGAGATGCTCGAGGCCGACGAGGTCCTTCCCGAGTGACGGGACGTCAGGCTTCACGCGCGACCTCCACCGCATCGCGGCCGTCGAGCTCGCGGACGAGCACGTCGACCCGATCGCCAGGCGCGGTGCTGACGCTCGTGCCCACGATGTCCGCCTGGATGGGCAGCTCGCGACCGCCACGATCGACCAGCACGCAGAGCAGGATGCGGCGCGGCCGCCCGAAGTCGGCGCACTCGTCGAGTGCGGCGCGGATGGTCCGGCCGGTGTGGAGCACGTCGTCGACGATGACGACGGTCCGACCCTCGAGGTCGGGCAGGTCGGTGACACCCACCCGCGGCCGGGGCCCAATGGCCTGCAGGTCGTCGCGGTAGAGCGTGATGTCGAGCTTGCCGAAGGCGACGCCGGCCTCCTCGGCCTGATCCACCAAGTGCTTCAGGCGTGCCGCGAGCTCGACACCCCGGCGCTGGATGCCCACGATCACGAGCTGTTCCGTGCCGCGGGCCCGTTCGACGATCTCGGACGCCATCCGCGACAGGGCGCGGGCGATGGCGCGGTCGTCCATGAGCAGGGTTCTGGAGGGCATTGCGGGGAGAAGCTACAGGCCCGCGCGGACCACGGCAACGCCGTGGTCCGACGGGTCGATCGGCTCAGAGGCCCACCATCCGCATCAGGATCTCGCTCTGGCCCACGCGCGGCAACGTCATGACCGCCTTGGGGTCCTTCATGTCCACCGCCTTCGCGAGCTTCTCGCGATGCGCGCCCTCGGTCATCTGGCTCCAGGCCACGCAGAGCGAGTCGCGCACGGCCGCCAGCACCGGATAGGTCGCGGCCACGCCGGCGTCGCTGATGCGCGTCGGCGCGCCGAAGGTGCGGCCGCCGTCGGTCGAGCGGCGCAGCAGGATGCCGGGCAGCGCGGAGTGGCCATCGTCCCACGCCACGTTGACGAGCCCGCCCGGCGCGAGCGCGAGCTGCACGTGTGCCGGCGTCGAGCGCTCGCCCACGGCGAGCGGCTGCGCCGCGAATGTCTTCGCGCCGTCGGTGGACACGCCGTAGTAGACGCCGGCCTCGCCGGCCTTGCCCTGCCACCAGGCGATGTGCACCGCGCCTGCCGCGTCCACCTTGAGCGATGGTCCCGCATGCGGGCACCCCGGAAAGACCCATCCATCGGCGCGTGGCTTCACCGGCGCGTCCCACGTATCGCCGCCGTCCGGCGAGTGCATCACCACGACGTCGCGCACGTCGCCCGGGAAGATCGCGCGCCAGGCGAGGTAGAGCGATCCGTCCGGTCCGGCCGCGATCGCCGTCCGGCAGCACGGGCACGTCGGCTCCTCGTAGACCATGCGCGTCCGGTCCCACGTGCGTCCGAAATCGCGCGAGCGGCTCATCGCCACGCCGGAGACGCCCTTCGTGTTGCGCAGCCACGTGGCCACCAGTCGACCATCGGGCAGTGCCAGGAGCGCGTGGAAGTTGTGCGCGCCGAACTCGCCCAGCGGGCCCGATTCGTTCACCGTGACGGGCTCCGACCAGGTGCGCCCGCTGTCCTCCGACCGGATCATGCGCAGGGCGCTGGCCGGAAAGCGCTGGCCGGGAATCTCCTTGCCGACGGCGTAGAGCGCGTAGAGGCGCCCGGCCGAATCGCTCGCCAGCTGCGGCGGTGCCTCACCGTGAGCCTCGATGGGCCCGAGCGGATCGCGAACCGTGACGGTGGGCAGTGCCGCACCGTGATGGTCCGGCGTCACGGACAGGTTGAGCACGCCGTCCGCGCCGCCCTGCGCGGCCGAGATCCAGGAGACCACGTGACCGCCCGCCGGGGTGGTGATGAACATCGGCGTCGCGCCGTTCGCGGTGGCCTGCGAGACGACCACGGCCGGCGGCGACGCCGGCGCTCGCGAGGCCTCGCCGCCACAGGCGGCGACGCCCGCGATGAGGATGAAGGCCATGGAGCGCTGCATCAGAATCCTCCGGGAAGCGCGGCGAGCGTGACGCCCACCGACAGGAAGCGACCGGCACCGGCGCTGTAGAACCGGCCGGTACCGTCGTTGATCGTCACGTTCGCGGTGTAGCGGTCGTCGAACAGGTTCTCGACGCTCGCCGTGAACGTGGCGGGACCGAGGGCGTAGCTGGCACTCAGGTGCACGATCGCCCACGCGGGGACCGCGCGATACGGAACGGCCTCGACCGCGCCCGGCCCGAATGGCTTGAAGTACACCAGTCCGGCGTCGGCGTTGGCGTTGTCCACGTACAGCTTGCTCTGCCATTCGGCGCCGATGCTGGCCTGCAGGCGCGGCAGCGGACGCAGGCGGAACTCGCCGGTGAGCCGGTGCTGGGGCACGCCGGGCAGCCGGTTGCCGCTGAAGTCGGTGAGCACGTTCTGCCCGTTGGCGTCCACGACCAGCGACTGATAGTCCTGCAGCTTGGCGTCGGTGAAGGTGTAGCTGCCCACCAGATCGAGCCACGACGTCAGCAGTGCCGTCCAGCCGAGCTCGACGCCGATGTTGCGCGAGTCGCCCGCGTTCTCGAACACGGTGCGCGGCCCGGTCTCGGTGGGAATGGTGCGCGAGAGGAATTCGCCCTGGATGTCGGCGTAGAACAGCGCGGCATCGAGCAGGAAGCGCTGGGCCACCACGGTGCGCCCGCCGATCTCGTAGTTCCAGAGCGTCTTCGGCTTGAGTTCCGAGTTGAATGCCTCGGTCGGATCCGGGCTCACCGTGAGCTCGCCGATCGTGGGCACCTCGAAGCCCCGCGACACGGAGGCGTACACGGTGCCTCGCGAGGCCGGCCGCCACGCGAGCGTGGCCTTTGGTGACAGCTGGTCGAACGACGTCAACGACGCGCTGAAGCCACCCAGGTAGTTCTCGATGTCGTAGTTGACGCGATCGTAGCGCGCACCAGCCGTGAGCGTGAGGTCGTGCCGCAAGCGGCCTTCCACCTGACCGAAGACGCCGATGCTGGGCAGGGCGATGTAGCCGTCCGCGACGATCGGACCCCGGTCGCCGCCAACGTTGCGGTAGCGACGGTCGGTGCCGAACAGGTTGTCGTAGTCGAAACCCGCCGCGAGTTGCAGGCGCGGGTCGGTGACGCGATCGAGGCCCGCCCGGACCCGTGCGCCCGTCTGCACCCGGTGCAGGTTCTGGTCGAGCACCTGGAAGATCGGATGATCGAGCGTGCGGCCACCGTAGAAGAAGTAGCCCGTGGCCTGCGCTGCGTTGCCCCCGGTCCCGAAGCCCTGATCGAGCCGCAGTCCGGTGCGGAAGCGCTCGTCCCGTCGCGCGTAATCGTTGGTGACGTTGACGGGCGCCGCCTGGTAGGGATCGTCATCGCTCTCGGCCTGCGTGAGCGCGCCGGGAATCAGCACGTCGAGCGACGAGGTGCTGCCCTCGATGCCGAGCCGGGTCCGTTCGGCGAGCCGGTAGTCGCCGCGCAGGTTGAGGCGCCACATCTGGTTGGTGTTGTGCGCCCGGAAGCCCTCGGACCAGGTGTAGGTGCCGCTACCGATGGCGCTGCCCCGCCCTGCAGCGAAGGGCGAGCCTACGTAGGCGTCGTACTTCTCGAACCCGAACGCGCCACTCTGCGCGCGCAGTGAGGCGCCGCGGCTTTCCTCGCCGGTGCGCGAGATGATGTTCACCGCGCCGCCCGATGCCATGCCGCCGTAGAGCGCGGAGGTGGGACCGCGCACC
>JBJMOZ010000188.1:0-4269 GCA_045803465.1 Gemmatimonadales bacterium
GAGGCGGCCATCTGCGCCCTCGCGACGCGCGACCAATGGCTGCCGCCCACGGTCAACCTGCGGGACCCCGATCCCGCCTGCGACCTGGCGCTGCTGCGCGGCGAGGGCTGCGCGGCCGACCCCGAGTATCTGCTCAGCAACTCGTTCGGGTTCGGCGGCATCAACGCGGCCCTGCTGTTCCGGCGGGTCGACGGCCGCTGACCCCCCTTCCCTGCGTGGGGACCGGCTCCTAGATTCGCGCGCCGTCCCACCCACACAAGGACCAGAATGTCGTCCCTTCCGCGCAAGCTCGTCGCCGAGGCGCTCGGCACCTTCATGCTCGTCTTCTTCGGCTGTGCCTCGATCGTGATGACCGCCTTTCCGGGCGGCAACTGGGGCGTGCTGGGCGTCGCGCTCGCGCACGGCCTCGTGCTCAGCGTCGCCGTGACGGCGACGATGGCGATCTCGGGCGGTCACCTGAACCCGGCCGTCACCCTGAGCCTCGCGGCGATGCGCCGCGTCACGCCCGTCACCGCCGTGGCCTACATCGCCGCGCAGCTGGTGGGTGCGGTGCTCGGCGCCGCCGTCCTCAAGGCCCTCGTGCCCGGCAGCACGGGCAGCGCCGTGATGTACGGCGCGCCGGCCGTGAACGGCACGCTTTCGCTGGCCACCGCGGTGGGCGTCGAGGCGTTGCTCACGTTCGTGCTGATGAGTGCCTACTATGGCACCGTCATCGCGCACGACAAGCCGCCGGTGGCGGGCTTCGGCGTCGGCCTGACGTGGGTGTTCGCCCTCATGGCGGGCGGCGCGCTCACGGGCGCCGCACTCAACCCAGCCCGCGCCTTCGGCCCCGCCGTGGTGTCGGGGCACTGGGTGGCCCACATCGTCTGGTGGATCGGCCCGATCGTGGGTGCGCTGGCGGCGGCAATAGTTTGGGAGTTCGTGCTGCTGGAGAAGAAGAGCTGACGAACACGAGAAGCGGGGAGTGATAGAGAGGGCTCCGGATTCATCCGGAGCCCTCTCTTCTGCTCTCGACCTTCGCGACTTCCCGCCTACTCCACCACTTCCTTCACCAGGCCTCGCGCCCGCACGACGAGCGTGACGGCGTAGATCAACAGCACCACCGCCACGAGCACGTACGCAGCCACCATGTACTGGCCGTTCGCCGGCGGCTCAACTCGCAGCAGCATGGCGTGCCTCCTTCTCTTCCTGCAACCGGCCGATGCCGTAGCGCACCATGACCATGCCAAGGTAGAGCACGGTGAAGATCGCGAAGCCCTCGAGCAGGGTGGAGAGCATCGAGCCCGGCAGCGACGGACCATCGGGCTTGAGGATGATGGGCTTCGGATGGATGGTGCGGAACATCCACACGCTCAAATGGATGAATGGCACCAGCATCGCGCCCAGGATGCCCACCACCGCGCTGTAGCGCGCCCGCTCGAGCGGATCGTAGACGGAGCGACGCAGCGTCAGGTAGCCCACGAACAGGAAGAACAGGAACAGCGTGGAGGTGAGCCGCACCTCCCACTGCCACCAGGTGCCCCAGATCGGCTTGCCCCAGAGCGGACCCGTGGTCAGCACGATGAACGTCAGCACCGTGCCCACCTCGGCCGACGCCTCGGCGAAGAGGTCGAGCCGCCGGTCGTGCAGCCACAGGAAGAGCGCGCTGCACAGGCCCACGATGCCGTATGCGAGGAAGGCGCTCCACGCGGCAGGCACGTGGACGTAGAAGATCTTCTGCGCCATGCCCTGCGTCGCCTCGACGGGCGTGTACTGGATGGCCCGCACGTAGTGCGCGGCGAGCGCGAGCAGCGCCAGGACCATCAGCACCTGGCCGGTGCGGATGGATTTCCTCGCCGCGACGATGCTACTCGTCGAGGACAGCGGGAAAGACGAGGACGCTGAGAGTGAGGAAGACGATGTCATAGGTCGCGAGGATCTGGAGCCAGCCCGCGCTCTCGGCGAGTGGGCGGCCCGCAAGCAGCTTCGAGCTCACGTGGGCGGCGCCGATCAGCGGCGGCACCATGAACGGCAGCAGCAGCACCGGGAGCATGAGCTCGTTGAACTGCACCCGGGCCGTCAGGGCACTGAAGACGGTGCCCACCGCCGTGAACCCCAACGTGGCCAGGAACGCGAGGAGCAGGATCCCCGGCAAGGCCCCGTGCAGGTCCAGGTTGAAGAATAGCACGAACAGCGGGATCGTGATCGCCTGCACGAAGCCCACGAAGACCAGGTTTCCCAGCAACTTGCCGAGATAGATCGCCTCCCGGCCCACGGGGGCCAGCAGCAGCCCGTCGAGCGCGCCGTGGTCGAGCTCCACGGCAAAGGCACGGTTGAGCGCCGTCACCGAGGCGAAGGTGATCGTGATCCACAGTGCCGACGGCGCGAGCTCCTGCGCCCGAAGCACGGTGGGGTCGCGGGCGAAATTGAAGATGACGAGAATGAGCGCCGCGAAGACGAGTGCCGCCACCAGCGCCGATTTCCGTCGCAGCTCCGCCCGCAGGTCCTTGGCCGCGATCGCGAGCGCGGCCCGCAGCGTGTCACGCAGGGACCACCTCCCGGTAGCGGCGCATGAAGTCGTCGAGCGGCGCGCCCTGCCCCTCCTCGAGCGCCCAGTTCCCTGCCACGAGCGCCACCACGCGGTCGGCGAAGTCCCACACCTCGGCCACCTGGTGCGTCACCACGACCGTGCCCAGGCCCGCCGGCCGCCGCTCGCGCAGCAGTCGCTGCAGGCGCTCCGATGCCACCGCGTCGAGTCCCGTGAACGGCTCGTCGAGCAGCAGCAGGCGCGGCTTGTGGATGAGCGCGCGCGCCAGCGCCGCGCGCTGCAGCAGGCCGCGGCTCAGCGTGCGCGGCGTATCGTCGGCTCGCGCGGAGAGGTCCACCTCGGCGAGCGCGAACCTCGCGGCTGCACGCGGGTCCGCGACACCCATCAGGCGCGCGGCGAAGACGAGATTCTCGAGAACGGTCAGGTCGTCGTACAGGAGGGAACGGTGCGAGAGCAGGCCCACCGTGCGCCGCGACGCGGGCTCGGCAGGCGTGAGCTTCGCCCCATCGAGCATCACCTCGCCTGCACTCGGCTTGATGAGTCCGGCCAGGATGCGCAGCAGCGTGGACTTGCCCGCCCCGTTGGGCCCCACCACGGCGAGCGTTTCGCCCGCGGCCAGCGTCAGGTCGAGCCCGCGCAGCACCACGCGCGGCCCGAACGCCCGGCGGAGGCCCGTCGCTTGGAGGAGGGGAGGCATGGGGCGGGAGTGTAGCCGAGCGAGCGGAACGACGGGAGGGAGGAATCCCTCCCAGGGCCTCACTCGATCTCGAACAACTCGTCCAGCTTCGTGATGTTCAACAGGAAGCGCAGCTCGTCCTGCGGATGCTGCAGCGCCACGGTCTGCCCGCGTTCGGCGGCGCGACGCTGGATGAGCATCAGCACGCCGAGACCGGCGGAATCGACATGGTGGGTGGCGCGCAGATCGATGGCCAGCCGGCCCCCCTCGGGGAGCGACTCCAGCAGCGCCACGGCTGCCGTGCGGAAGGCTGCCCGGGTATCGAGACCCAGGACATCGGGTGCCATCATGGGGCGGGCGGTCGTTGGTGTGGTACGCATTGGCGTCTCCCACACCCGATAAGGGGAAACCGCGACGAGCATGCGTGCGGTTCGTCCACCTTCGGCAACCGAGCCGTCTCGGGGCGCGCCTTGGTGCAACGCCGGAGACCTCTGGTTTTGCGGCCCCGGATCACTCCGGGTGTGCTCTTATCGGGCGGATCAGGTTGTTCCCTGCCGGGGCCTCGCGGTCCCTGCCGGCTGACCGTGCCAGACTGATGCCACGTCTTCGTGCGCCGTATATTCCCGTCACTTCCCGTCGCGGCCCCGGTTCACGGCGGTCTTTCGCGGCAGATGCGGCAGACCGCCAAGCAAACCGCTGCAGTAACGGACTGCCGATCCTTGCAGGTGCCGCATCGCGCGGCGATCACACCACCACTCCGAGCCCGTCGCGTCCCATGGACCATCAGTTCGACACGCTCCTCAGCGAGCAGCGCCGGTTTCCTCCCTCGCCCGATTTCGCCGCCGATGCCAATGCCACCGGCGCGCTCTTCGACCAGGCGAACGCCGATCGCCTCGCCTTCTGGGCCGAGCAGGCGCGCATGCTGGACTGGATGGAGCCGTGGCAGAGCGTGCTCGAGTGGACTCCGCCGCACGCCAAGTGGTTCTCCGGCGGACGGCTCAACGTCGCCGCCAACTGCCTCGACCGTCACCTCAAGGGGGCCCGCCGCAACAAGGCGGCGATCATC
>JBJMOZ010000233.1:0-2667 GCA_045803465.1 Gemmatimonadales bacterium
CACCGGGTCGAGCCAGCGCGTGTGCACGATCAGCTGCGTGTCGAACGCGCCGCTGCGCTTTTCCACCAGCGTGGAGTTCACCCCCTCCTTCGACGCGGTGAGGCAGGCCGTCACTCCGGCCACGCCGCCGCCCAGCACCAGCAGCGGGCTGGAGGGCCCGATGATCTTCTCGCGCACCAGGGCCATCACGAGCTCGTGCGAGCGCAGGATCTGGTCGCGCACGCTGCCCGTGCGCAGCCCGCTCAGCTCGAAGCGCCGGGTGTCGACGCGGTGCAGCGCGAGAACCGGGGTGAAGGGCATGGCGCACGTTAGCGCAGCACCGTGCGGCGCCCATCACCCCGATGAATGAGTCATGCCGCGCGGAGGGCGTCCACGGCCTCCTGCCGGAGGTGCCGGTACTCGTCGACATAGCGCCAGGCGCGCTCCTCCTGGGTCGAATCGGCCCAGTGGGGAACGACCGCGATGCCGAAGGCGCCCAGGTCGTTGACGAGGAAATGCGTGGGTGCGAAGGGCAGGGCGAAGGCCACCAGGTCGGCCTGGTGACGCCTCGGCCGCGCCGCGGCGACGGCCGCGCCCAGGCGCTCCGGCTCGCACTGTTCGGCGGTGAGGAGGAACACGCACAGCCCGGCGGTTTCAAGGGTCCTGAACTCCCCTTCCCGGCCCTCCTCCACCTTCGAGTCCCACGCCGCCACCGCCTCCGGCCGCCACTCACGGGTCGACCGGAAGCGCACGCCCGCCCAGGCTGGCAGGGGTTCAGCCGGTTCCGGCTGTTCGAGGCCCGTGTTCCGCTCGTTCATGAGGGGCTCCAGTAGCTCACCTGTGAAATTCCACCTTAACCGAAATGTGCCCGGCGCGCCAAGACGGCCACGTGGGACGGGCGCCTCCCCGCCATGGGACAATACCGCCTTCGGCGGCCGTGACTCAGTGGCCGTTCGCATTCCGGAGTCCCTCCCTTTGTCCGCCACGCCCCTCAGCGCCGAAGTCCGGCGCCGCCGCACCTTCGCCATCATTTCGCACCCGGACGCCGGCAAGACGACGCTGACGGAAAAGCTGCTGCTGTTCTCCGGCGCGATCCAGATCGCCGGCGCGGTGACGGGCCGCAAGGCATCGCGCCACGCAACGTCCGACTGGATGGAAATCGCGAAGCAGCGCGGCATCTCGGTGGCCTCGTCGGTGATGCAGATGGAATACCGCGGCTGCGTCATCAACCTGCTCGACACGCCCGGCCACCAGGACTTCTCGGAAGACACCTACCGCGTGCTGACCGCGGTCGACGCCGCGCTGATGGTGATCGACGCGGCGAACGGCGTCGAGCCGCAGACGCGCCGCCTGCTGCAGGTCTGCCGCGCCCGCAACACGCCGATCCTGACCTTCGTCAACAAGATGGACCGCGAGGTGCAGGAGCCGCTGGTCCTGATGGACGAGATCGAGCGCGAGCTCGGCATGGAAGTGGTGCCGTTCACGTGGCCGGTCGGCATGGGCAAGGTCTTCCACGGCGTGATGGACCTGCGCGAAAAGCAGATGCGCGTCTTCAGGGGCGGCGAGGACCGCAACAAGGACTCCGACGAGATCCTCGCCGGCCTCGACAACCCGGCCTATGCCGAGCGCTTCGGCATGCAGTACGAGCAGGCCCATGGCGAGATCGAGCTGCTGACCGATGCGGCGCCGCCGTTCGATCGCGCGCAGTTCTTGGCCGGCAAGCAGACGCCGATGTTCTTCGGCTCGGCGGTCAACAACTTCGGCGTGCGCGAGGTCCTCGACGCGCTGGTCGACCTGGCGCCGTCGCCCGGACCGCGCGCGGCGATCCAGCGCGAGGTGGCGCCCGACGAGCCGAAGCTCACTGGCGTCGTCTTCAAGATCCAGGCCAACATGGACCCGGCGCATCGCGACCGGATCGCGTTCGTGCGCGTCGCGTCCGGTCATTTCGAGCGCGGCATGCGGCTGAAGGTCGTGCGCTCGGGCAAGGAGCTGCGGCCGAACACGGTCGTCTCCTTTCTCTCGCAGCGCCGCGAGCTGCTCGACGAGGCGTTCGCCGGCGACATCATCGGCATCCCGAACCATGGCGTGCTGCAGCTCGGCGACACCTTGACCGAAGGCGAGTCGCTGCAGTTCACCGGGCTGCCGTTCTTCGCGCCCGAGCTGTTCCGCAGCGTCGAGGTCGCCGACCCGCTGCGCACCAAGCAGCTGAAGGCCGGCCTGACGCAGCTCGGCGAGGAAGGCGCAATCCAGGTGTTCCGCCCACTCGGCGGCTCGCTGCTGCTGCTCGGCGCGGTCGGCCAGCTGCAGTTCGAGGTCGTCGCGCACCGGCTCGAGCACGAGTACGGCGTCAAGGCGCGGATCCAGCCGGCGCGCTACAACGTCGCCCGCTGGGTGACCTGCGACGACGCCGACGGCGGCAAGAAGGAGCTGCAGCGCTTCGTCGACGCCAACGCGCACCGGGTCGCGCTCGACGCGGTCGACGCGCCCTGCGTCCTGCTCGAGTACGCGGGCGAGCTGCGGGCGATGCAGGACAACTGGCCGAAGATCCGCTTCCACGCCCTGCGCGAGCACGCCGGGCTGGTGTTCCAGAAGCAGCTCGAGGGCTGAGCCGCGCCCGGCCGCCGCGGCTGGCGGCGGCGGACGCGCGCGTTCCTAGTGCTTGTCCTTGTCGTGGCCGTGGCCCTTGCC
>JBJMOZ010000269.1:0-5398 GCA_045803465.1 Gemmatimonadales bacterium
AGGCCACTGCCGATGTCGTGGAGATACGGCACGCCCGTCTCGCGCGCCAGCACGGTGAGATCGGCCGGCGCGGGAGTGGTGACGAAGCCGCGCTGCTCGAAATTGGAACGGTGCACGGTGAGGATGGCGCCGGTCTCCGGGCCCAGCGCCGCGCGATAGTCGGCGAGATGCGTCCGGTTGGTGGTGCCCACCTCGCGCAGGCGCGCGCCGCTCTTCTCGAGGATGTCGGGAATGCGGAACGAGCCGCCGATCTCGATGAGTTCACCGCGCGAGATGAGCACCTCGCGTCCCGCGGCCGTCGCGTTGAGCGCCAGGACGAGGGCGCCGGCGGCGTTGTTGACGACGAGCGCCTCCTCGGCGCCCGAGAGCCGCGCGAGCAGTGTGCGCCCGTGATCGCTTCGGCTGCCGCGCGAACCGGTGGCGAGGTCATACTCGAGCGTGGAATAGCCGCTCGCCACGGCGGCGAGTGCGGTCACGGCTGCCGCCGCGAGCGGAGCGCGTCCCAGATTGGTGTGCAGCACGATGCCCGTGGCATTCAACACCGGTGCGAGCGACGGCCGCAGCCGCTGCCGCACGAGATCGGCTACCTCGGCGGCCCAGTCGTCGGGGATGCCGGCGCGTCGGGTGCGCGCCCGTGCGATGGCATCGCGCACGGCGCCGGCCACCACGTTGCGCGGGGCGAGGTCGCAGAGCGCGCGCACGCCGGGCTCCTGCAGCAGCCGGTCCACCGACGGCAGGGCTCGACGACGGTCGGTCATCGTTTCTGCGGCGTCGGCGCGCGCGGGTCTACGAAGGTGGAGTCGGGGCGTCCGGCACCTGGCGCCGCGGTATCGCCCTTCTCGGCCTTGATCTTCGTGGTGTCCGCGGGAATGCGCGGCCGCTCCGGCACGGTGAAGCCGGCCTTCGAATCGCCGGTGGCGCCGCTCACGTTGCGCACGCCGCGGACCTCTACCGCGTACTTGCCGCCCGGCGCAAGCGATTCCGACAGGCGCACCACCAGGCGCTCGTAGAGCGGCGGGCGCGAGGGCTTCTTCGTGCCCGAGTCGGCCTTCGTCTGCTTGCGGAGCGTGGAATCGAGCTGCGCCATGGCGGCTTTCGCCGAGTCGGGGGCGGGCACGAGTGCGGGCCGCTTCCCGGGGGCCGGGGGCACGGAATCCGCGTGTTTCTCGGGGCGGGCGATCGAGTCGTGCTGCACTGCGGGACGCGATGCTCGCTGGATGCTGTCGTCGATGGCAGGCGGTAGCACCGAGCGGACGCCGAGCCGAGTCGAGTCGGGCAGGCGCAGGATCGTCACGGCGCTCGAGTCCAGGCGAAGCGTCGGATCGAGCTTCTGGTTGAACGGGAGCACGATCGCCATCGAATCCTGCACGGTAGGCGCCTGCAGCTTGGGCGGCGCCGTGTCGTGCGGGAAGAGCCACAACTCGTTCACCCGTCCGCTGTCGCCGGCGACGCGCACGGAGTCGAACGCCTCGCGCCGGTCGCGGCGCAGGTTGCGGTTCTGGTCCAGCGTGGCGTACACGACGTACTGGCCGCGGGGCAGGGGCCCGAGCGCATAGTTGCCGGTGGAATCCGTGGCGCCCTTGTACACCAGCGAGTCGGGCTCGAGCACGGCCTCGAGCAACGCACCGCGCGCGGGCTGGCTGGTGGACCAGTCGAACGCCTTGCCCGTGAGCGTGAGGTCCGGCAGTGGCGCACCGGTCGTGAAGGTGACGACGCTGCTCTGGGCACCGCGGTTGCTGCGCACGTCGGCGACCCCCGGCAGGAGCTGCACGCGGTAGACGCGGTTGGGTTGCCAGCCATCGCGCGGCCGGACCGCGATGCGATTGCGTTGCCACTGCACCACCGGCACCTGGTTCGAGGGCGAAAGCAGCACGAGTCGCTCGAGGTCGCCGGTGCCGAGACCTTCGTTGGGCTGCCCGCCTTCGGAGATGACCTCGTTGAAGACGAACTCCACCGCGCCGTCGAAGTCGGGCAGGATGCGCATCGAGTCCGGCCGCGTCGAGGCGAGCTTTGGCGCGAGCTTGTCGGGCGGACCGCCGGGCGGCGGCTCGATGCGGGCGCACGCGAGCGCGAGGGTGAAGACGGCGACCGCGGTCGCGCGGCCGCTCAGCACCCCAGCCGCCCCCGCTTCTCCTGCAGCGTGCTCACCTGCTCGCGCCAGGTCGCAAGCTTCTCGCGTTCCTTGCCCACCACGTCCGCCGGAGCGCGCGAAACGAACTGCTCGTTGGAGAGCTTCTTCTCCTGGCTGGCCACCAGCTGCTGCAGTCGCGCGATCTCGGCGCCGAGCCGCTCGCACTCGCGGGCCACGTCGATGGCGTCACCCAACGGCACGAACACGCCGGTGCCGTCGCTGAGCACCGCGTAGCCACCCACCGATTCGCCGATGTCACCATGGAGCAACTCGGAGATCTTGGCCAGGCGGCGGATGGTGTTCTCCTCGTCGCGGCACGCCGCGGCGGCCTCGGCGCCGGGGTGCTGGACCACCACCCGCACCGCCTTGCCGGGCTGCACGTCGTACTCCGCACGGATGGCGCGCACGGCCCCGACGAGTTCCTGGACCAGCCCGAACGTCCGCAGCGCGTCGGGCGCCGATGCCCGCTCGTCGGGACGCGGCCAGCTCGCCGTGGGCAGCCAGGTGCCCGAGGCCTTGCCGGGAATGCGCTGCCACAGCGCCTCGGTCACGAACGGCATGATCGGGTGCAGCAGACGGAGCGCCACGTCGAATGTCTTGAGGGCTACGGCCCGCGCGACGTGCCCGCCTGGCGCGTCGCCGTAGAGCCGCGGCTTGATGAGCTCGATGTACCAGTCGGCGAGGTCGCTCCACAGGAAGCGATACACGGCCGCCGCCGCGTCGTTGAGGCGGAACCGCTCGTAGGCTTCGGTGGCCTCGCGCACGGTGGCGTCGCAGCGCGCGATGATCCAGCGGTCGGCGAGCGTCAGCTCGTCGTCGCGCAGCGCGCTCGGGCCGCCGGCGAGCGGGCGGGTGGGACCGTCGAGGTTCGTGAGGATGAACCGGCCGGCGTTCCAGAGCTTGTTGGCGAAATTGCGGCCCGCCGCGAACGTGCCCTCGATGTTGTTGGGATCGAGGATCACGTCGGTGCCCACCGACATCCCGGCCACGAGCGTGTAGCGCAGCGCGTCCGCGCCGTACTGCTGCACCACGCCCAGCGGATCGATGCCGTTGCCCAGCGACTTGGACATCTTGCGATGCTGCGTGTCGCGCACCGTGCCGTGCAGGTAGACGGTGGAGAACGGGATGTCGCCCATGAACTCGCAGCCCGCCATCACCATGCGCGCCACCCAGAAGAACAGGATCTCCGGGGCGGTCACGAGCACGGTGCCCGGGTAGAACGCCGCGAGGTCCCTGGTGCGCTCCGGCCAGCCCAGGCTCGAGAACGGCACCAGCCACGACGAGAACCAGGTGTCGAGCACGTCCTCGTCCTGCCGCAGCGGTGCGCCGCACTGGCAGGTGACGAGGTCGGCGCGGCTCACGTGCGTCTTGCCGCACGCGTCGCAGTACCACACCGGAATGCGGTGGCCCCACCAGAGCTGCCGCGAGATGCACCAGTCGCGGATGTTCTCCATCCACTGCGCGTACTCGTCGCCGCGGTGCTCGGGGATGAACCGGAGCCGCCCGTCGCGATACGCCTGCAGCGCGGGCTTCGCGAGCGGCGCCATCTTCACGAACCACTGCTCCGACAGCCGTGGCTCCACGATGGTGTGGCAGCGATAGCAGTGCCCCACGGCGTGCGTGTGGTCCTCGACCTTCTCGAGCAGGCCAAGCTCCTCGAATCGCTGCACCACCCGCTTCCGCGCCTCGAAGCGGTCGAGCCCCTGGAACTCCTCGGGCACGGTCGCCGCCATGCGCGCCTCGGGCGTCATGACGTCGATACTCATGAGCCCGTGGCGCTTCCCGATCTCGAAGTCGGTCGGGTCGTGGGCCGGCGTGACCTTCACGGCGCCCGTGCCGAAGGCGGGATCGATGGCGTCGTCGGCCACGATGGGAACGTCGCGGTCCACGAGCGGCAGGCGGAGCTGTCGGCCGATCAGCTTGCGATAGCGCTTGTCCTTCGGATGCACGGCGACGGCCGTGTCGCCCAGCATCGTCTCGGGACGGGTCGTCGCCACGGTGACGTGGCCCGAGCCATCGGCGAGCGGATAGCGCAGGTGCCAGATGTGGCCGCGCACCTCCTCCTTCTCCGCCTCCTCGTTGGAGAGGGCAGTGAGGCAGCGCGGGCACCAGTTGATGATGTAGTGGCCGCGGTAGATCAGCCCCTTCTCGTGCAGCCGCACGAACACCTCGCGCACCGCGGTCGACAGGCCGGGGTCGAGCGTGAAGTAGGTGCGGTCCCAGTCACAGCTCGCGCCGATGGCGGCGAGCTGTGCGAGGATGCTGCCGCCCGTGGCCTTCACGTGCTCCCACACCTTTTCGACGAACGCCTCGCGACCGAGGTCGAAGCGCGTCTGCCCGCCCTTCGCGAGCGCGCGCTCCACCACGTTCTGCGTGGCGATGCCGGCGTGGTCGGTGCCGGGCAGCCATAGCGCCGAGCGGCCGCGCATGCGCTCGAAGCGCACCAGCACGTCCTGCACGGTGTTGTTGAGGCCATGGCCCACGTGCAGCACCGACGTCACGTTGGGCGGCGGCATCATCACCACGTAGGGATCCGCGGCATGGTCGACATCGGCGTGGAACACGCCCGCGTCGCGCCAGGCGGCGTAGAGCGTGGCTTCGATGGCTGCCGGATCGTATTGCGCCGCGAAGGAATCGCTCATGCGGAATGGTCGTCGGCGGTGTCGGCGATGCTCAGGTCGTCTTCGCCGTGAACCAGCAGGTTGTTGATCACCCGGTCCACGGTGGGCGTCGCGCGCACGGCGCGGAGTGCCAGGGTGCGGAGCGCGCGCGAGGCCACCCAGCCGTGGAGCTCCACCGTGCCCGCCGAGACGGGCAGCACACGGATGCCGAGGCCGGCCAGTGCCGGATCGGCCCTGAGGGACTGCCGCGCAAGCCGCGCCGCGATGCCCGCCTGTCCGATCGGCTTCATCGGCTTCGGCCGCAGGGTACGGTGCATCGGGTCGGCCAGCCGGCCGCCCTGCCGGCGCTCCCACAGGATGCGTCCCACGGCGCCCAGTGCGGCGCCCGCGAGCAGCCAGAAGAGGCGCCCGCCCGTCTTCTTCGCCACGTCGTTCTCCGATCGGGAATCGTGCAAAAAACCGTTGTGCGGCGTTAAGTTAACCGGCTCTGACGGCCCCGTGCAGCACGGCGCCGATCCTACGGAACGAGACCGGTATCCATGTCGCAGGAACGCACTGAACTCACCCTCGCCGACCTCACCCCCTGGCTCGTGCTGGCGGCCCTCGTCGTGGCGGGCATCGTGTTCTACTTCTGGCTGGCTCCGGG
>JBJMOZ010000386.1:0-10271 GCA_045803465.1 Gemmatimonadales bacterium
GGCCGAAGGATCCCGCCACGATCTCAGAGGTCGATGGCGTGGTGAAGTTCGGCGAGATCAAGCGCGGCAAGCGCGAGATCTTCGTCTTCCCGGAGACGCCGGCCGGCGAGGCGGTCGAGGTCGAGCCTCAGCTGTACGAGGTCCCGGCCGGGAAGCACCTCAGAGTCCACGAGGGCGACCGGGTGCGGGCAGGCGACCGCCTGACCGAGGGTCCGGTGAACCCGCACGATATCCTGCTGATCAAGGGGCCCCGCGCGGTGCAGGAGTACCTGCTGAACGAGGTACAGGAGGTCTACCGGTTGCAGGGCGTCCGCATCAGCGACAAGCATATCGGCGTGATCGTGCGTCAGATGCTGCAGAAGGTGCGGGTGACCGAGCCGGGCGACACCGACTTCCTCGAGGGCGAGACGGTGGACCGGCTCACCTTCCGGGACGAGAACGAGCGGACGCTCCGGCGGAAGGGCACCCCGGCGCAGGCCGAGCCGGTGCTGCTGGGCATCACCAAGGCGAGTCTCACGACCCAGTCGTTCATTTCGGCCGCGTCGTTCCAGGAGACCACCCGGGTGCTGACCGAGGCCGCCATCCGCGGGGCCAAGGACGACCTGCTCGGACTCAAGGAGAACATCATCATCGGGCACCTGATCCCGGCAGGCTCGGGCATCTACCGGTACACCGAGATCGACATCGAGCCGCCGGCGGGCTACGAGCCGCCGCCGCCGCCGCCCGAGGAGCCGGCACCGGCTCCGGTGGCGGTGCCCGTTTTGGCCGACGGGGGCGAGGACGAGTAACCGCCGCGAGGCGGTGTGGAAACGCGACGGGGCGCCGTGAGGCGCCCCTTCGTCGTTTTGCGCGAGTCTCTACGCGTCAGCGTCGGACCTCGCCCACGATGCGACCCGCCGCATCGACCAGCAGCATCGGCCACGGCGCGAGTTCCTCACGAAATGGACGGTCGATGGCCGCACCGCTGCGGAACCCGCCCAGCACGAGCGGTAGCGTGAAAGCGTCGGTGGCCGCGTCGTTGACGACGTAGGCCAGGTCGCGCATCGACGCCGCCGACACGGCGCTGAAGGGGTTCGAGCCGGCGCTGTTGTAGTAGCCCGTCATGATCTCATTGGTGAAGACGGGCTCCCGCCAATGGCCATCGCGCGTGCCGAGTCCGCATTGCGATGGTGAGTAGCCGACGCAATTCTCCACCGGCACGTCGGCTCCGGTGGCCACCGTCGAGCCGGGGCTCAGCATGGCGGCATATGCCTGCCGTCCGGCGATGCCCGTGAAGGCCACGTCGGCGGTGCCCGGCGAGGCGAGCACGCCGAGATTCGACCAGATCGTGCCGAAGCCGAGCACGTGGCCGAACTCGTGGAACGCGACGTCCGACAGCCCATTGCCGAGGGAGCCGAGGTAGTCCAGGTCGTCGATGTCGAACGAGACGACGCCGGCGTAGGCGAGCTGCCCGCGGTCGCGCAGGAGGCAGGGGCCCACCTGCGCGAGGATGTGGGAAGGCCCGTCGATCGAGCCGATCCGGGCGAAGATGATCACGTCGTCGATCGGGCCGGGCACGGCGGGTGTCGTGAACCCGCCGCACGCGCCGTTCGCGACGATGCCGAACCCGACATCGGTCACGTCGCCGACGATGATCTGTCGCCAGCGGTCGCGCGCGGCGAGGAAGGCCGCCTGCTGCGCCGCGGTCGGCTGCGGGTCGAGGAAGATCACCTCGATGTCGTACTGCGACGGGGGGGCCGGGGTTGCCGTGCCCGTGAACGTGGCCGGCGGCGCGTCCGCGATGGTTGCCGTCAGTGTCTGCGCGCCGGAGGCGCCGAAGCGCCACGCGCCCAGCGTGGCGCGTCCATTCGCGTTCGTAGTCGTGGCGGTTCGGCTCGCGGTACCGCCGCCGCCAGTGACCGCGAACGTCACGGCGACGTCCGGAACGAGCTGGCCCGAGGCGGCGCGGACCTCCACCACCGGAAGCGTGGGCGTGAAGTTACCGGCGAACGCGGTGGTGTTGTCGCCGGCGATCTTCGCGATCGTGTTGGAGGTACTGGGAGTGGCCATCGCCGAGAAGGTGACCGGGGCCATACCGCTGACGGTGGCGGTCAGTGTCTGTGGCCCCACACCCCCGAGTCGCCACGAGGCAACCCGTGCGCGCCCATCGGTGCCGGTGCGCAGCACGGCCGGCGTGACGCTGCCGCCGCCTTGCGTGACCACGAACGTGACGTCGACGTCGGGAACGTTGTAGGTGCCGTCGGTGACGAGCACCGACGGCGGCACGGCTACGGCGGTGCCGGCCGGGGCCGATTGCCCCTTGCCGCCCTGCATCGCGATGCTCGAGGCCGGGCCGACGGTGCCGGTGGCGGTGATGGTGGCGCCCAAGGTGCCGATCGTCGCCCGCAGGACGTTGGCGCCGGGCACCGGGCCCAGCGTCCAACTGCCGGCCGTGGCCACGCCAGCCTCACTCGTGCGCGCGGTGGCACCCGTCACGGCGCCATTGCCGCCGGACACGCTGAACGTCACGTCCAGTCCGGCGATCGCGGCGCCCTCGGCGTCGCGCACCATCACTGCAGGTGCCACCGCCACGGCGGTGCCGTAGCGAGCGCTCTGGGCGTTGCCCGTCAGGACGGTGAGGCTCGCCGGCACAGGGCTCGGCGCGGGGCCGCCGTCACCTTGGCCGCAGCCCAGCGCGGCGAGCACGACCACGGCCACCATGCCGCATCGCGCCCGCTGCATCCGTGCGCGTTCAGCGCGGCAGTAGCTGCATTCCACCCGATGGATCCACCGACCTGATCGGCCAGGGGGCGAGGGATTCCTCGAGCTTGAGCCCCGAGGCGCCACCGCTGCGCAGCGAGCCCAGGCGCAGCGCGAGCACGTATGGATCGGTGCGGCTGTCGTCCACGATGTAGCCGAGGTCGCGCAGCGCGGCGGCCGACATCGCGCTCAGCGGATTGGAGCCGCTGTCGTAGAAGCCCGTCATCAGCTCGCCCTCGAAGACCGACTCACGCCAGTGGCCGTCACGGGTGCCCGCGCCGCCGGTCTCCTCGACGGGAACGCTGTTGCCCGTGAACGGGGCCTGCGAGTTCTGCATCGCGGCGAACGCCTGCCGCGCCGCGCCGCCGGTGAAGTAGGGATCGGTGCCGCCGGCGCCGACGAGCAACTGGTCCCAGGGCGCCAGGGTACCGAAACCGAGCACGTGGGCCATCTCGTGCGTGGCCACTTCGGGCAAGCCGGCGTTGCCTTCGAGCAGGGCGAGATCCGACACGTCGAAGATCATGATGCCCATGATCGTCAGTCCGTTGGCCGAGCGAACCAGGCACGGGCCCGCCTGCGCCAGGATGTTGCGCGGTCCGTCGATGGGCCGGATGCCCGCGAAGATCACGATGTCGTCGATGGGCCCGGTGACCGCCGGCAGTTCCGGCGTATCGTCGCTTGGCGTGCCGCAGGCGTTGGCGTCGAGATTCCCGCCGAAGTCCGGCACGTCGCCCACGATGATCTGCTGCCAGCGGTTCCGCGCGGCGAGGAAGGCCGCCTGCTGGTCGGCCGTCGGCACCGGCGTCAGGAAGCGCAGGTCGATGGCGAACGCGCCCGCCGGCGTGGTGCCCGCGGTGCCGCTGAAGCTCACGGGCGGGAAGCCGGCGACCGAGGCGCTCAGGTTCTGTGGTCCCGCGGCGCCGAAGCGCCAGGCGCCGGGGCTCGCGCGTCCGTCGAGGTCGGTGACCACGCTCGTGAAGGGAACGCTCCCTCCGCCACCCGCCGCCGCGAAGGTGACGGTCTGTCCCTCGACGCCGACGTTGAACTGGTCGCGCAGTTCCACGCGGGGCACGCGGTCGGCGAAATTGTTCGCGAAGCCGACGGCATTGTCGCCGTCGATCTTCACGAACGACGAGATGACGAGCGGAACGGCCTGCGCCGTCATCGTCACGGCGGGAAGCGCCTGCATGGAAGCGGTGATCCGGTTGGTGCCGCCGGCGCCGCCCATGCGCCAGACGGTGCTCGCCTTGCCGTCGGCGTCGGTGACCACGGTGCTGGGCGTGACGGTGCCGCCGCCCTCGGTCACGGCGAACGTGACGGTGACGCCGGCGATGCCAAAGTTGCCGTCGGTGACCTGCACGACCGGCGCGAGCGGCGTGCGCTGAGTCGTCGTGGCGGTCTGGTCGTTGCCGGCCGTGACGCCGAAGGTGGTGGGCGGTCCGGTGAGCGCCATGGCCGTGAGGGTGACGCTCTTGGTGCCGGCGCTCGCCTTCACGGCGTTGGCGCCCGGCGTTGGCCCCAGGGTCCAGCTGCCGAGCGTCGCGACGCCGTTGGCGTCGGTGCGCGCATTGGCGCCGGTGATGGTGCCGCCGCCGTCCTCCACCGTGAAGGCCACCGGGAAGTCCACGAGCGGACCGCTCGCGCCCGAGACGATCACGCGTGGCGTGACCGGCAGCAGCGTGCCGTAGAGCGCCTCCTGCCCGCCGCCCTGGACGATGGCGACCGCCTGGGGCTCGTTGCTGGGCTCGACGGGATCGCCACCACTGCAGGCGGCGACGATCAGCGCGCCGACGACGGTGGCGAGGAGTCGGTGGCGACCAGCGTTCATCGCGCGATCACCCGCCGCATGCGTCCGCCTTCATCGACCACGCCAACCGGCCACGGCGCCAGTTGCTCGCGCCACTCGCGCGCGGGGCCGGCGACGAGGTTGCCCTGGGCGAGGGCCAACTGGTAGACGTCGGCACGCGAGTCGTCGACGCGGTAGCCCAGGTCGCGCATGGAAGCGGCGGTCACGGCGCTCAGTGGATTGGCCACGCCGGCGTTGAAGAAGCCGGTCATGATCTCGCGACCGAAGTTGGTCTCGCGCCAATGTCCGTCGCGAGTACCGGCACCACCGGTGTTCTCCACCGGCACCGCGTTGCCGACGAACGGCACGGCGCTCTCGCTGGCGCGGAACGCCTGGCGCGCCCCGGCGCCGATGAAGTACGGATCGGTGCCGCCCTCGTTGGCGAGGAGCCCCCGGTCGGTCCAGATGAGGCCGAAGCCCAGCACGTGGGCCATCTCGTGCGTCGCCACGTCGGCCAGGCTCGCCGCCTGCGTGAGGGTGCCGATGTCGTCGCTGTCGAAGATCATGATGCCCGCGATGGTGAGCAGGTTGCTCGACCGCAGCTGGCACGGACCGGCCTGCGCGAGGATGTTGGCGCCGCCGTCGGCCGGGATGGGACGCACGGCGGCGAAGATGACCACGTCGTCGACGGGGCCGTTGACGGCCGGAGTGCTGAAGGTGCGACATGCCGAATCGGCGGCGAAGCCGGGGCTGTAGTCCGAGAGATCACCCACGATGAGCTGCTGCCACCGGTCGCGCGCCGCGAGGAACGCGGCCTTCTGCGAGTCGGTGGGCTGGGGATCGAGGAAGACGATGTCGATCTTGAAGGCGCTGGCCGGCGCTGCGGTGGCGTTCGCCTCGAACGTCGCCGCGGGAAAGCCGTCGGCGGCGGCGGTGAGGCCCTGGGCGCCGGCGGCCCCGAAGCGCCACGCGCCCGGGGAGGCCCGACCGCTGTCATCCGTGGTGGCGGACGGAAAGGCGATGCTGCCGCCTCCCGAGGCCACCGAGAACGTCACCGCGACGTTCGCCGCGGGATCTCCGTCGGCCGTGCGCAGCTGCACCACGGGCAGGGCGGGCGTGAAGTTGCCGGCGAACCCGGCCACGGCATCGCCGGCGACCTTGGCCATGCTGGCGCTTTGCGGACCGTTGGAGTCGTCCCCACCGCAGCCCAGCAGGAGCAGGGGCAGCATGAGGGCGAGACGGCTCGGGAGCCGGGGCGGGTGGGGCACGTCGAGTCCACTGGTAGAAGGACGGGAAAACTTGCTGACTGCCGAGCAGCCCGCAACGGCAAGAGACGAGCCGACAAGTCCCTATGCACACGCCGCTTGACCGGGGGTGTGGTTGCGGATATTCTTCCGGGTCTCTACCCCGAAGGCCCGGGGGTTTCAGCTTTTACGTACGGGGATATGCCGACCATCAATCAGCTCGTCCGGCGCGGCCGGAAGCCACTCGAAGCCACGGACAAGGCGCCGGCGCTCAACGGTAATCCGTTCCGCCGCGGCGTGTGCACGCGCGTGTACACCACCACCCCGAAGAAGCCGAACTCGGCGCTGCGGAAGGTGGCCAAGGTGCGCCTCGTGAACGGCTTCGAGGTGATCGCGTACATCCCCGGCGAAGGCCACAACCTGCAGGAGCACTCGATCGTCCTCATCCGGGGCGGCCGCGTGAAGGACCTGCCGGGCGTGCGCTATCACATCGTCCGCGGCACGCTCGACTCCGCCGGCGTGAACGACCGCCGTCGCAGCCGCTCCAAGTACGGCGCCAAGCGCCCGAAGGCCGGCGCTGCGGACACCAAGGGAGGCAAGAAGAAGTGAGCCGTCGCCAGCGCGCCGTCCGTCGGCCGATCCCGCCCGATCCGCGGTACGACAGCCAGACCGTGTCCAAGTTCATCAACTCCCTGATGTTCGAGGGGAAGAAGAGCACCGCCGAGGGCATCTTCTACAAGGCGATGGACATGATCGAGGAGCGCACCAGCCAGCCCGGGGTGGCGGTCTTCAAGCAGGCCGTGAACAATGCCAAGCCGGCCGTCGAGGTGAAGAGCCGCCGGGTGGGCGGCGCCTCGCTGCAGGTGCCCGTGGAAGTGCGCCCCGAGCGCCGCACGGCGCTGGCCATGCGCTGGATCATCTCGTTCTCGCGCGCGCGCAACGAGAAGACGATGGCCGAGCGCCTGGCGGCCGAGCTGATCCTGGCCAGCAAGGGCGAGGGCAACACCATCAAGAAGAAGGACGACACGCACCGGATGGCCGAGGCCAACCGCGCGTTCGCCCACTATCGCTGGTAGGCGGGACGCCGGCGGCAGGTCGGGGGCCCCGTTCGCGGGGCCCTTCGCATTTCCGGGCGTTGACAAAGGCCCGTAACTCGTTAGTTTCTCGTGGCTATGCCGCTTCGGAGCACGCTTTCGGAGTTGGAGATTCCTTCAAGGCACGGGCGACATCGGGTGACGTGACGGACCCTCATCGGGTCGCCACCTCTCACCTTCAAATCGCGAGGGACCTGCGCAGTGGTCCTCGTCCAGGGCCGTCGGCCCGGGCGTGAGCGGAGCGAGACCGCGGGGTCACGAACCCCGGCCTGGTCGCCCCGCTTTTTCGCTGTCTGTCGGATGCGCCGCGAGGCGCCTCAAGAATGGGACCGGAAGAGATACATGTCGCGCGTCACGCCGCTCCAGCACTATCGCAACATCGGCATCATGGCCCACATCGATGCCGGGAAGACGACCACGACCGAGCGCGTCCTCTACTATACCGGCAAGAACTACAAGATCGGTGAAGTGCACGAGGGCGCGGCGACGATGGACTGGATGGAGCAGGAGCAGGAGCGCGGCATCACGATCACGTCGGCGGCCACGACGTGCTTCTGGACCCGCAACGACGTGCAGTACCGGATCAACATCATCGACACCCCGGGCCACGTGGACTTCACCGTCGAGGTGGAGCGCTCGCTCCGCGTGCTCGACGGCGCCGTGACCCTGCTCGACTCGGTGGCCGGCGTGGAGCCGCAGACCGAGACGGTGTGGCGCCAGGCGGACCGGTACAACGTGCCGCGCCTCATCTTCGCGAACAAGATGGACCGCGTGGGCGCGGACTTCGATCGCTGCATGAAGATGATCAAGGACCGCCTCACCAAGAGCGCCTTCGCGATCCAGCTGCCGGTGGGCTCGGGCGAGCTGTTCACGGGCCACATCGACGTGCTGCGCCGCGTGGAGATCGTCTTCGACGACTCGACGATGGGCAAGACGTTCACCGAGATGCCGGTGCCGGACGCGTTCAAGGACAAGGTCGAGCAGGCGCGCCACGACGTGATCGAGGCGGCGGTCGAGCACGACGACGTGCTGATGGAGAAGTACCTGGCGGGCGAAGAGCTCTCCCTGGACGAGATCATGACGGCGATCCGCAAGGCGACGGTGATGGGCAAGATCGTCCCGGTCCTCTGCGGCGCGTCGTTCAAGAACAAGGGCGTGCAGGCGCTGCTCGATGCGGTGACGGACTTCCTGCCGAGCCCCGAGGACATCCCGGCGGTGCAGGGGCACCTGCCGCTGCACGACGAGACGTTCGAGCTGCGCGAGGCCAAGGACGACGCGCCGTTCGCGGCGCTGGCCTTCAAGGTGGCGACCGATCCCTACGTGGGCCGGCTCACCTACTTCCGCGTGTACTCGGGCATGCTCAAGTCGGGCAGCTACGTCTACAACAGCACGAAGGACAAGCGCGAGCGCATCGGCCGCCTGCTGCAGATGCACGCGAACAAGCGCGACGAGATCGAGGAAGTGCTGGCCGGCGACATCGCGGCCGCGATCGGCCTGAAGGAGACGCGCACGGGCGACACGCTGTCCGACGAGGACCGGCCGGTCATCCTCGAGGCGATGAAGTTCCCGAACCCGGTCATCGACGTGGCCATCGAGCCCAAGTCGAAGGCCGACCAGGACAAGCTCGGCGTGGCGCTGCAGAAGCTCGCGGAGGAGGATCCGACCTTCCGCGTGCGCAGCGACGCCGAGACGGGCCAGACGATCATCGCCGGCATGGGCGAGCTGCACCTCGAGATCATCGTCGACCGCATGAAGCGCGAGTTCAAGGTCGAGGCGAACGTCGGCAAGCCGCAGGTGGCGTTCCGCGAGACGATCAAGAAGAAGGTCACGCAGATCGAGGGCAAGTTCATCCGCCAGTCGGGCGGCAAGGGCCAGTACGGCCACGTCGTGATCAACCTCGAGCCGTCGGAGCCGGGGCACGGCTTCGTGTTCGAGGACAAGATCGTCGGCGGCGTGATCCCGCGCGAGTTCATCAAGCCGGTCGAGGCGGGCATCCGCGAGGCGCTGGAGAACGGCATCCTGGCCGGCTACCCGATGGTGGACGTGAAGGCGACGCTCGTCTTCGGCAGCTACCACGACGTCGACTCGTCGGAAATGGCGTTCAAGATCGCGGGCTCGATGGCGGTGAAGGAGGCGGCGCGCCAGGCCAGCCCCATCATCCTCGAGCCGGTGATGGACGTCGAGGTGGTCACCCCCGCCGACTTCCTCGGCGACGTGATGGGCGACCTCTCGAGCCGGCGCGGCAAGGTCGGCGGCATGACGCAGCGCGGCGACGCGCAGGTGGTCTCGGCCCACGTGCCGCTGGCCGAGATGTTCGGGTACTCCACCACGCTCCGCAGCATGACGCAGGGGCGCGTGGTGTACTCGATGGAGTTCGATCACTACGAGGAAGTGCCGAAGGCGGTCGCCGAGCAGATCATCAGCAAGGCCGCGGGCAGGGATTCACGGTAGGCAATCGCGCAGTCAACGAGGACAGGAACCGGAGCACAGACGACCATGGCCAAGGCGAAATTCGAGCGCACGAAGCCGCACGTGAACGTTGGCACCATCGGCCACGTGGACCACGGCAAGACGACCACCACGGCGGCCCTCACGAAGGTGTCCGCCGACAAGGGCTGGGGCACCAAGTACGTGCCGTACGACGAAGTGGCCAAGGCCTCCGAGTCGCAGGGCCGTCGTGACTCCACCAAGATCCTCACGATCGCCACGTCGCACGTGGAGTACGAGACGAAGGCGCGGCACTACGCGCACGTCGACTGCCCCGGCCACGCGGACTACGTGAAGAACATGATCACGGGCGCCGCGCAGATGGACGGCGCGATCCTCGTGGTCTCGGCCATGGACGGCCCGATGCCGCAGACCCGCGAGCACATCCTGCTCGCCCGTCAGGTCAACGTGCCGCGCATCGTGGTGTTCCTCAACAAATGCGACAGGGTCGATGACCCCGAGCTGCTCGACCTGGTGGAGCTCGAGGTCCGCGAGTTGTTGTCGGTCTACGGCTTCCCGGGCGACGAGACGCCGGTCGTTCGTGGCTCAGCCACGGGCGCCATCTCGGGCGATCCGACATGGATTGCCAAGATCGAAGAGCTCTACGCCGCGCTCGACACGTACATTCCCGAGCCTGTTCGCGAGAAGGATCAGCCGTTCCTGATGCCGGTGGAGGATGTCTTCTCCATCACCGGCCGAGGCACCGTCGCCACCGGTCGCATCGATCGAGGGATAGTGAAGGTGGGCGAGGAAGTCGCGGTGATCGGCTTCTCGAGCGACAAGCGGACGATCGTCACCGGCGTCGAGATGTTCCGCAAGCTGCTCGACGCGGGCGAGGCGGGCGACAACGTCGGCCTCCTGCTCCGCGGTATCGTAAAGGATGAGGTCGAACGCGGGATGGTGCTCGCCAAGCCGGGCTCG